>CAIZXK010000214.1 GCA_903936865.1 uncultured Bacteroidales bacterium
ATTAAAAACAGTGTGTAAGTATAAAAACTTACACACTGTAAAATTATTAAAATTTATTTGATTATAGTAAATTTAGATGTAAAAGTTTCAATATTGGTTCGTACTGAAATAAAATAGATACCATTTCTTAGTTTGGCAGTATTTAACTGATGTTGGGCTTGGGTTTGGCTTACAGTTTCTGAAAGCACTTTAGAACCTGTATGATTATAAACATCAATCACAAAACCGCCTTCTATGGCATTTGCAAAAGATAGGATAATGCTATTGGATGCAGGATTGGGGAATACACTTAGCAATTCAGCTTCGGCTATTCCACCCTCTCCCTTGCTGAACTGTACATTCGGATTGCTATAGTCAATATCTATCCCTAACATATAACGTGCTATATAAACACCTTCGCCACCTTCCCATGGAGTATAATTGGTAGCTATATCGTATAAAGTTTGATATTGTCCGATTGATAAATCATAGATGTCACGGGCAAAGGTAGTAAGATAGATATCGTTTACAACACGTTGGTTATAGGCAATTAAAGATGAATCGATAATTAAACCGTTTTCGACCAATGCCTGATCTATATCGCCTTCGACTATTAAGGTTTCCAATGCATCGAACCTGCCAATATTACCATTTTGTTCATCATTATAAAAATCCTGATACATATAATCATCATCACCACCCAGATTGATAATATACTGATTTTCTCTTAAAGCCTGATACAATACATAGCGGTTGTATTCGCGGAATTGAACATATAAGACAGGGTATTCCAATTCATCACGCACAATAGCACCAAATTTTTCTTCACGTTCTTCCAGAGACATTTGTACTGTATTAGTAATAGGGCAAGATAAATGGCAAGTATTGGTAGAATTTGAAAAGGTTGGTAGTATTTCTATACTCTGGTTTGTTGGGTTTGGAGCATAATTTTCAGGATTATAAATTAAAGAAGAACTTGCATCATAATACCATTTGATTGCAGGATTTGCAGGAGTTCCATCCGGCAGATTACTATTTAATGCCCATAATTTACGTTCTACTAACTGTCCATAGTAACCCGTATAATTACCGGATGGAGTCCATTGGTTATCGGTTCTTATATTTTCACTACCTTGGTTGGTAATACTGGCATGTTGGTTGAAAAGGAAGCCAAAAAAATCAGACTCCAGTGTATTGCAGTAAAATTGGGTTAAATCGGCACAACCATATACATTGATACCTGCACCCATAAATTTTACGTGGTTTTGCTGTATTTCTGCATTTTGCGTTTGTTCTACAGATATACCATGCTTCATACCGGTAAGAACCGTAGTAGTGTTTTTGTCTATATTATTGCATTTTACATAAGCAGACTGACAGTTATTTAGCGTAATACCTTTAATGGCATCATTGGTAAGTTTAACTGTATTTTCATTGATATCCACATAAAAAGCTTTATGATATGAGCGACGTTCCGATTTGCAATTTCCAATATATATAGCCATATATCTTGATTTAACAGTATTGTTTTTAATTGAAACATTTATAAAAGCAGGTTGTGTTTTCCATACCTGTATGCCTTTATATGGGAATGTGCCATTAGAACAGTTTTCAACAATATTGTTATTGATAGTACTATTGTTAAGCGGATCGAGTACATCTATTGCATTTACATAAGCTTTAACTTCATTATCTGTAATAATGGCTTTTTCGTTATAAATTTTAATTCCATTATAACAGTTATCGAAAGTATTAACCTGCCCAATTTCAACAACTTTAGGTGCATTTATAATTGTTTGTGCATTGGTAAAAGTATGAGCACTATGAATGGCAGTAGGCTTGCAGGGATATAATGGGCTTGCAGGAGATTTGCATAATACCGGATTAGGATTATTATCCTGTATATTGGTAAAGTGATTGGTGAAAATACGCATATAAGAATTTAAGCCGTATATACCACAAAATAGATTGTCGAAATAATTTCCAGCACCTCCCAATATATCACCTATTGTAATATTGTCCGCATTTTCCATCTGAATACCAAATTTACTGTAAGAACCAAGATATGGATTTTTCAATGCCCCACCATTGAAATGATTTAATTTTATTGAAATATTGGAAAGTTGAGGAAGATAATTTCTTAAATTTATACTTGTAGCATTGTTATTAAAATAAACAGCTGTAATAATTAAATTTGAATTGTTTGAAGCAACAATACCGTTGATTGAATTCTCAATAATTGTAAAAGTAATACCACCGGGAGGAGAATAGGCTGTTAGTGTTGAATTACTGCTGCTTAAATAAATACCATCCCACATTATTTCACAACATCTGTTGTTAGTAAGATGAGTCCCATTAATTAAATTTAAATTTGCACCTGGCTCAACAATAACTTTTGAAAAAGGCGATAAATAGACACTGCATCCGTCAAATGTTACATTACCAGTTATATGTAAATCACCATTAACATCTATATTTTGTTGAGTAAATATTGTATTAGAAATTGTTGCATTATTTAATTGAGTTGGGAATGTTGTACAGCAGTTATAAATATTCATTTCTGTTGTAATACTATTAGCACC
>CAIZXK010000215.1 GCA_903936865.1 uncultured Bacteroidales bacterium
GTAATAGTTGGTATTTATAATAAATTTATAATTTTGTACGCTATTTATTAATCTAGGAAACAGATGCAAGCAATTTAGTATGTAATTGTGGATGATGATGATCTTTCGCAAAATGCAATTTTGAATCTGATGAAAGCCTATAGTGAATATAGTTGTTCTGCACAGTTTTTTGATGTAAATTCTGCATCAGCAGAAATAAATAAAATTAAACCCGATTTAATATTTCTGGATGTCGAAATGCCATATATTAATGGATTTGAATTAGTAAAGTACCTTGATAAATCTGTTTATGTTATAATTATAACTTCGCACAGAGGCTATGCTGCCGATAGTTACGAACACCAGGTATCTGATTTTATAACCAAACCAATCAGGCAGGAAAGGTTAATGCAGGTTTTATCCCGATATAATGAAAAAAGGGGTGAACAGCAAGGCAAACTCAACACATTAACAAATACTATACCCACTTATAGAGAAACCGATTATTTTTTTGTTTATAATAATAAAAATGGAAATATACCCTTTAAACTTTATAAAAAAGACATTTGCAGCATCGAAAAAAATGGGAATACTATTGATTTATTTACTGATCTGAATAAAAAGTATTACAGAGATGATACGATAAAAGGAATTATTGATGAATTGAATCCCAAGCATTTTGCATTAATAAACCGAGCCACTATAATTAATTTAACCAAAGCAAACTGGGAAAACGAAAACCTGGTTGAAATGAAAAATGGTAAATCTTATAAAGTATCCGGTTCTTTTTATAAAAAAATATAAAGGAGTTACTCTATTTTGGATATTATGAATAGGTTGAAATAAAAGATTGATATTTACCGATGAAAATGCAGTTTCTGAAATTAAGATAAACTTTTATAAATGAAAGTTATTGTTTCAGGAATAGCTTGGTTTCGTGGTAATTATCCATTTCATTAACTTCCAGTTTATAGTTGTCTTTATAAATAAGGTTTAAGCGATTTCGAACATTCGTTAAGCCGTTACCGGTCGATTTTACAATTCTTTCTGAAGATTGATCGATGTCGTTTTTGCAAACAAACAAAATTTCATTTTTACTACAGTTAATCTCAATATAAATTTTTCCTTTTTGTTTAAAGTTGGTAAATTTGAATGCATTATTCACAAAAGTTTCAAAAATCATAGGAGGAAGTTTATGATTACGAGTATCGCCATTAATATCGAATTTTACATTCATATCTTTATAACGAGCTCCTTCCAATGCAATGTAATTTTTTAGAAAATCAATTTCATTTTCAAGTGAAACCCATTGTTTGTCAGTTTCTTTAACTACATATTCCATTAAATCGGTCAGATTAAGAACCACATCAGCTGTTTTTGCTGAATTTTCGAGGGCAAGATAATATATGCTGCTAAGCGCATTAAAAAAGAAATGATTATTGATTTTTGATTTAATGAAATTAATTTGATGTTGCAATTGTTTCTTTTCCAATTCATTGTTTGCCTTTTGTAAAGTGTTTGTTTTTATGGCGTCTCTGTATATTTTGATCATGGTAAAAATTCCGATAAAAACAGTATCTCTTATTAAAATTCCAAAAAAACTCCATCTGAAACAGGAATAAAAAAGCTCAATGTCGGGAGAAGTTAAGCATTTAATTATATCATCCTTAATTATTAAGAACTCAAAATAGCTCATGGAGATTAGCAAAGCAGCTAAAATAGAAAAATATAAAATGAATCTTTGTCTGATGAAGAATTTAGGAATTAAAAAGAATTGGTTTATATATACAATGAGCGGAACAAAAAAGAAAGTAAGATATTCTTCCATTTCATTTAGTGACCTCATTCTTAAATAGGAATTATTCACAAAAAAATATAAGGTTATGAGCCAGAATATTATATGAATTGAAATTTCAATAATATTTTTTCTTTTCATTTTTTTAAATTTTCACAAATGTATAAAAAAGAGACCTAAATGCAAAAATATTCTTTCGTTAAGTTCATATATCTTATGATATTTTTTTAATATCAGATTTTTTGAAGCTAATAAAATTTAAACCAGAAAAAACAATTTTCAATAGTTGCGAAAATATACTCTGGAAAATTCTTTTACATATAGGGAGTTCTAAAAATTGTTTTTTTTTCGTTGAACTTAAATTTTAGCTCATCCCGATGAATAGTGACTATGGTTTTACAAATCTTGTTCGCAACAAAAAATCTAATTTTCA
>CAIZXK010000216.1 GCA_903936865.1 uncultured Bacteroidales bacterium
ATAAAAATATGGAAATAATTGATAATCTGGATCCTTTATTAAAGTCATTTTGGTTTATTGCCATTCCTGCAAGTGTTATTTTTATAATTCAAACAGTAATGACTTTTATAGGAGTAGATTCGTCAGATGGAACCAGTGCTGATTTTGATGGAGATTTATCTGGAGTTGATGCTCCTTTTCAGCTTTTTTCATTAAGAAATCTTATAAATTTTTTATTAGGCTTTAGTTGGACTGGAATTTCATTTTATGGAAGTATATCAAATCCCATACTATTAATATTTGTATCTTTATTGGTAGGAATATTTTTTGTTTATTTGTTTTTTATAATTATTAAGCAACTGAAAAGACTTGCTGAAGATAATTCATTCAAAATGTCTGATACTTTAAACAAATCAGCAGAAGTTTATTTGTCAATACCTGAATGCAAAAAGGGGAAAGGAAAAATATTAATTAGCATCAAAGGAGCATTTCATGAATTGGATGCAATGACTGAAAATGATAGAATTGAAACAGGTTCTGTTGTAAAAGTAGTAAAAATTGAAAACGAAAATATTCTTATAGTTGAAACCATTTAAAATAATAAAAATATGATGTCACCAATCATTTTAATCGTTGTAGCAGCAGTTGTTCTTTTTGTAACTATTGCATCTTTAGTATCAAGGTATAAACGATGTCCTTCCGACAAAATCCTTGTAATTTATGGCAAAACCGGAGGCACTTCAGCAAGATGTGTGCATGGTGGTGGAGCTTTTATCTGGCCTGTAATTCAGGATTATGCATTCCTTGATTTAAAACCATTATCTATAGAAGCCAATCTTACCAATGCATTAAGTCGTCAGAATATCAGGGTTGATGTTCCTTGCCGTTTTACTATTGCAATTTCAACAGAATCTGATAGTATGAATACTGCTGCTGAAAGATTACTTGGATTGTCGTCGGAACAGATTCAGGAATTGGCAAAAGATATTCTTTTTGGTCAGTTACGTCTGGTAATTGCTACCATGACAATTGAAGAAATCAATTCCGATCGTGATAAATTTCTTGATAATATTTCTAAAAATGTTGATAGTGAATTGAAAAAAATAGGTTTAAGACTTATAAATGTCAATGTTACTGATATCAGGGATGAATCCGGATATATTGAAGCATTGGGAAAAGAAGCTGCAGCAAAAGCTATAAATGAAGCAAAAGTGAGTGTAGCTGAACAGGAAAAAATTGGAGAAACAGGAAAAGCTATTGCAGATAGAGAAAAAGACACCCAAATTGCTGAAACACATAGGGATAGAGATGTGAAAATTGCAGTTACTCAAAAAGACAGAGAAGTAAGTATAGCTGTTGCATTTAAAGATGAAGCTATTGGAAAAGCTGAAGCTCAAAGAGATACACGTGTTAAAATATCTGAAGCCAATGCTATAGCTATAAAAGGTGAAAATGAAGCAAAGATTTCAATTGCAAATTCAGATGCGTTAAGAAGGGAAAAAGAAGCAGAATCTTTGCGTATTGCTATAACAGCTGAAAAAGTTCAGCAAGCTAAAGCAATGGAAGAATCATATGCAGCAGAGCAAAAAGCTGAAATAGCCCGTTCAGAAAGAGAACGTTCAACACAAATTGCAAATGTAATTGTACCAGCAGAAATTGCAAAACAGCAAGCCATTATAGAAGCTCAAGCTAATGCTGAAAGAATCAGGGAAAATGCAAAAGGAGAAGCTGATGCAATTTTTGCAAAAATGGAAGCTGAAGCAAAAGGTTTATCTGAGATTTTAACTAAACAAGCAGAAGGTTATCGAGAAGTAGTTTCTGCTGCTGGTGGAGATCCAACAAAAGCATTTCAGTTATTACTAATTGAAAAATTACCTGAATTAGTAAGAACTCAGGTTGAGGCTGTTAAGAATATCAAGATTGATAAAATTACTGTTTGGGATTCAGGCAATGGAAGTTCTGAAAATGGAAATTCTTCAACTGCAAATTTTGTTTCAGGGATGATGAAAACAGTTCCTCCATTAAATGATTTATTTAATATGGCAGGTCTTAATTTACCTACATATTTAAAAGGGAACGATAAATTAGATGAAAAAAAGGATAATGAAAGAAATAAAGAGATTAAAGATAATAAGGAATAGTTTTTTACTTGAATCTTAATTAAATTTAATTCTAATATTTAAAAGCGGAACTTTATTTTGTTTCGCTTTTTCTTTTATACTTTTAATAATTATTTCAAAGTTATTAAAATTACATGAAGATTTTGTTTTTCAACAAACTTTCAAATTAAATATTCCGCTAAACTTTTATAAGTCAATAATATTTTGAACTTTGCCAAAATTAAATTTATTGTATAATGTAAAGACTATCAATTAATTAAGTTGTAATATTTTTAAAGTTTAATGAACAATTTTCAAATAAACATTATACTAATTGAATCATAACAAT
>CAIZXK010000217.1 GCA_903936865.1 uncultured Bacteroidales bacterium
TATTCAATCTCAAAACTTAACTTATGTTTTGATTCTTCTGCAGCCAAGGATAGGAAAATGTTTTTAATATCCACATTTGGAGCTCTTTCAGCTAGTTTTGAATACAATTTAAATGCAGCCTTTTCTTTTTTCATAGCAAATACCAGTGCTTCGGCATAAGTCATATCAGGACCTGCATCTACATTCATCATATAATCACCAATTTTTAAATCAATTACATTTTCTGGTTTTAAGGTAAACAACCCATTTTCCTTTATTGTAATTAATCTTGCTTTATGGTTTATTTCTTCCTTGGCAAAATCCATAAAAATTTCCTTTACTTCCGGGTTATCAGTATTCCCGGCTAGCATAGTATATAAATCCACTGCTTTTTGTTCTTCATTGATTGCAAAATCAAGAATGTCATTTATGTTTTCAAATTCTTTCATAGTTTTATTGCTATTAATTATTGTGTTTTAATCAATTATTTTATTTTCAAAATCATCATCAAAAATTTTTACAACACTATCGCAACCATGGTAGAAAAGTGGTTTGTAAAAATTATCTTCCGTTTGAATAAAACGATATTTTCTTTCGCCTTCAGCTTCTTGTTCAGGTAGCAATGAAATTACTTCCATCATCACATCGTTAACATCATTGGCAGTTTTTACACCCATCTTTTTCAAAAGTGTAAATAACATATCATAAGATGTTTCGGTTATTCTTGATGGCATGGTTTGATGAACCTTTTGGATATAACGTTGTGTATTTGTAAAATGTCCGCCAATTTCGAATGGTAGTGAAGCTGGCATAACCAAATCAGCCAATTGTGCTGTTTCCGTCATAAAATAATCCTGAACCATTCCGAAACTGCCATTAGAAGCTACTTTTTTAATATTCTCTTTATCAATGGCACAGCCAATCGGATCTTCTCCAAAAATAAAGACATTTTTAATTTTGCCTTCTCGTAGTAAGTTTTCCTGTTCAGCAACATATTTGGTTGACAAGCCATCTACTTTCCATACTTTTTCCAGTTTTTTTACAAAATCCAAATTATCAATATCCTGATAACCGGCACCAAATTTTGGTGTTGCCCCCATATCAAATAATCCTTGTGAATTGTTTTTGGTTTTCAAGGCAATTAATCCATTGGAAGTTTTCCCTAATTTACCGGTAATCATGGTTAAATTATACAATTCAGTTGAAGCTGGTGCAGAAATTTCTTTTTCTGAGAAAAGAATGATTGCATTCATCTGTGTATTGTAATCATTTGCACTGGAAGCTATCACTTCCTCTGAAACTCCAGCTAATTTAACTAATTCTGAATAATCTGCTTTCAAAAGGTTTTCAGCATAAACTTCAAAATCATCACAATTATCTTTAATAAACAAAGCGTTATATAATTTATTTTTTACCAGATAATAATTAATTGCTTTGATAAAATTATAGTAAGATTCAATTTTAATAATAGAATCCACTTTGTTTTCCATAGCATTATTATCAGAAGTTGTACATAATTCTACTTCGATTTTTTTTGTAAATCGGGTATTGTTTACCATGAATCCAACTACTGCATTTTCCATGTTGATTTCCGAACCAACCAGATATATTTTACTTGCATCTTTTATCTGGCTGAAAGGTGCATTGTCAAAAGATGTGTTTAGCAGATGAGCTCCACGTTTGATATAATGCATACTGGTAACGTTATTGGTTTTTGCTCCTGCTCTTGCCAGTTTCTGAATCAGGTAGATTTCTTCATTGGTAAGTCTAGCTCCTACATAAAATGCATTTTCATCAGGTTCTACACTTCTTATTTTCTGAATAATAATATCATAAGCTTGTTTAAAACTGATTTCTTCAAATTTGCCTTCATCATTTTTTAACAAAGGTTTTATAATTCGTTGTCTGTTATTGAGATAATGATAACCGAATTTGCCATATTTACAGATATTTCCATCTGGATTTACCATTCCTTTGGCTCCTTCTACTTTCATCACAAAACCATTTTTATGATGAACAATAATGCTGCAACCAACTGAACAGTAATTGCAAACTGATTCAAAAGTATCTGCTTTAACAGGCCCCGGTTTAAAAGGGAAATTTTCGGTAATTGCTCCTGTTGGGCAGGTAGAAATACATAATCCGCAACTTTCGCAGCTTGTGTCTTGTAGTCTTTCGCCCAGACTTGGTGCAACATAGGTTTTAAAACCACGTTCGACAAGTCCCAATGCATTGGCACCCACAACTTCTTTGCAGATACGAATACAACGAGAACATAAAATACATTTATTATTATCAATTTCGATAAAAGGATGATCGAAATTGACTTGATGCTGAATAAATTCACCTTCAAAATGATTTTGTTCTGCATTATATTCTGTGGAATACTTTTTTAAATCGCAGCTAAAATATTCGCTGCAACCACATTCCAGACAACGTTGTGCTTCATGATAAGCTACTTTTTCATCCTTATAACCCAACTCAACTTCTTCGAAATTATTGCGGTTTTTAGGATTTAAAGTTGGCATTTCTTCCCTTGATTGTGCCGGATAGCAACTTTTATAATCATCTTTAACCTGTGTTTTGAAATTATCTCTTTTGCTTAAAAACTCTTTTTGAGCAGGTTCAATAGGTAATCCCATTAAATATTGATGACAGCTACGACTGGCAATTTTTGCCTGAGCAATTGCCTGAATAAGTGTTGCAGGACCTGTAACACCGTCACCTGCTGCAAATACCGATTTAATTCCAGTTTGTAACGTGTTTTTATCACAATCCAGATCGCCCCATTTAGTAGTTTTTAATTCGCCTTCATCGGTAAAACGATTGATATCTTCCAGAAAATTAACTTCCGTTTTTTGTCCGATTGCTGCCAATACATAATCCAACGCTATTTCAAATTCGGAACCTTCTTTCGGAACCGGCCTTCTTCTTCCCGATGCATCGGGCTCACCCAATTCCATTTTGATACAGGTCATGGTTTTTAATTTACCTTCTTTATCTTTATTTATTTTTGTTGGATTGGTAAGGAATAAATATTCTACACCTTCCAGTTTGGATTCGTGAATCTCAATAGGATTGGCAGGCATTTCATTTTCGGTACGGCGATAAATTACATAAACCTTTTTGGCTCCGCAACGGATTGAAGTTCTGCAACAATCCATAGCTGTATTTCCTCCACCAACGACAGCAACAGTCTTACCGGCAAAATTATATTTCTGTCCGGTAACTTCCATTTTTTTAAGGAAATCGATACCCGAAAATACATTTTCTGCATCATCGCCTTCGCAACCAACTGTAGTTCCTTTTTGTGAACCAATGGTAAGTATTACGGCATGATATTTTTCTTTCAGTTTTTCGTAACTCAGATTGCCACCCAGATTCTTACTGTAAAAAATATTAACACCTATTTCTGTAATATTATCAACTTCTGCTTGAAGCAAATCATTGGGCAGACGATATTCGGGAATACCATAACGCAACCATCCTCCAGCCTTGGGACTAGCTTCGTAAATATCTGCCTGATGTCCCTCTATCTGAAGAAAATAAGCAGCAGACAAACCTCCGGGGCCAGCACCAATTACAGCAACTTTCTTTTTGGTGGAAGGTTTAACTTCCGGAATAAATTTGGTGTTGGATTCCAGATCTTTATCCGCAGCAAAACGTTTTAAATAATCAATACCTACGGCAGCACCTTCATCGAGCAAATTGCGGCGGCATGCAACTTCGCAAGGACGAACACACACTCTTCCACAAATTGCCGGCAATGGATTCACTTCCTTTATCAATGCAATGGCATCATTATACAATCCTTTTTCAATTAAGGAAATGTAACCCTGTACATCAACTCCGGCAGGACATGTTTGCTTGCAAGGACCCGTACAATCAGCATAATGATTGCTCAACAGCAAATCCAATGCAGTTTTGCGGGCTTTTATAACTTTTTCGTTTTCGGTAGTAATAACCATGCCTTCTCTTACTTTTGTGGAACAGGAAGGTTGTAATCCCTTCATACCTTCCACCTCAACTACACATACATAGCAGGATGTATAGGGTTCGATGCGGGGATCGTTACACAAAGTAGGGATTGAGATTTTATTTCTGTTAGCAACTTCCAATATGCTTTCATCTGAAGAAGCTCTTACTATCTGACCGTTTAATACGATATTTACACTAGTACTCATTTGTTTTAAAGTTATTAGTTTATTAAGCTAATGAGTTATTTTTTTATTATTATATAATCTGATTATTGCAATGAAATAGCCTCAAATTTGCATCTCGAATAGCAATCGCCACATTTGATACACATCTCCTGATGGATGAAATGGACTTGTTTGCGTTCACCCGTTATTGCTTTAACAGGACATTTTACGGCACAAATGGTACAACCTGTACATTTGTCGGCAATTATTTCGTAAGTTAGCAATGGTTTGCAAGCTTTTGCAGGACATTTCTTCGCAAAAATGTGGGCTTCATACTCATCGCGGAAATATTTCAATGTGGTTAGCACTGGATTTGGAGCTGTCTGTCCAAGTCCGCATAATGAATTGTCTTTAATCTGAACTGCCAGTTCTTCCAGTTTGGCAATATCTTCGTGTTTGCCATTGCCATTGGTAATTCTTTCGAGAATTTCGAGCATTCGTTTGGTTCCTATTCGGCAGAAAGTACATTTTCCACAGGATTCTGCCTGTGTAAAATTCAGAAAGAATTTGGCAATATCAACCATACAGGTATCTTCGTCCATAACTACCATTCCTCCAGAACCCATAATGGCTCCGGTAGCATTTACCGAATCGTAATCAACAACGGTATCAGCCAGAAATTCAGGGATACAACCACCCGATGGACCACCCAGCTGAACCGCTTTAAATTTCTTTCCGTTTGGTATTCCGCCACCCAGTTTGAAAATAATATCGCGAATGGTAATTCCCATTGGAACTTCAACCAATCCAGAATGATTTATTTTACCTGCCAACGCAAATACTTTGGTTCCCTTGCTTTTTTCTGTTCCGTATTTTGCATATTCGGCAGCACCGTTATATATTATCCATGGAATATTGGCAAAGGTTTCTACATTATTAATATTTGTTGGTTTACGCCATAAACCAGATTCGGCAGGAAAAGGCGGACGCTTGCGTGGCATTCCTCTTTCGCCTTCCACAGATGCTATCAGAGCAGTTTCTTCGCCACATACAAATGCACCGGCTCCTTCTTTTATATGAATATCGAAGTTAAAGCCTTCAATACCTAATATGTTTTTACCTAAGTATCCTTTTTGTTGAGCTTGCTCTATAGCAATGTTTAACCGTTTGATAGCTAATGGGTATTCTGCACGGCAATAGATTACACCATCGGTTGCACCAATTGCAAAAGCACCTATAATCATACCTTCAAGCACTGCATGCGGGTCACCTTCCAGTAAGGATCGATCCATAAAAGCACCCGGGTCGCCTTCATCGGCATTGCAAATGATATATTTTTCATCGGATTTATTGTTACGGGCAAATTTCCATTTCATACCGGTCGAAAAACCACCACCTCCACGGCCACGTATGCCCGAATCTAGTATTGACTGAATAACTGCTTCATAAGTTATTTTTTCTTTGGCTATTTTTTTGATGGCTTCATAACCCAGTTGTGATTCGTATTCTATAATTGATTCCGGATCGATTGTGCCACAATGGCGTAACGCAATTTTTACCTGTGCATCAAAGAATTTGTTGTCTTCGGTTTCAAAAAGTTTTGTTGCTACTACATATTCCTTAATGGGTTCATCGTTTTTTATGTGCTTTTCAATAATCTCAGAAATACGATTTTCGTCCACATTTCCATAGATATAAGAACCATTCCTGTCGATGATTTCTACCAGTGGTTCGCGGAAACACATACCAATACAACTTGTTTTCTTAAGCTCAAAATCCAGTTTATCAGCATTCAATATGGATTCTAATTTCTGATAGGTTTTAAATGCACCTGCTGCAATTCCGCAACTGCCCAACCCAACTATTACTTTTGTCTTTTCCATTTCTTTTGGTAATATGCGGTTAATTACTTTCTTTTATTTTAATATTTTTGATAATGTTAACAGCCTCTTTACCTGTTAGCTTTGCATAAGTATCATCACCTATCATCATAGCTGGAGCCAATGAGCAACATCCAAGGCAAGCTACAGATTCGAGGGTAAACATGCGATCTTCTGTTGTTTCGCCATCCAATACTCCCAATGATTCCTGTATTGCTTCGGTTATGGAATTGGCATTCTGCACATGGCAGGCAGTTCCATGACAAACCTTTATTATATGTTTTCCAACAGGATTTAACCTGAATTGTGCGTAAAAAGTGGCTACTCCATACATATCGCTGAGTTTTAAACCGCATTCTTCGGATATTTTAATAAATACCTCTTTTGGAATATAACCATAAATATGTTGTGCTCCTTGCAAAACTGGAATCAGTATGCCTTTTTTCCCTTTATATTTTTCAATTACAGGGTCAATCAATTTTAAGTCAACAGCTTCGTTGGCTTTATTTTCTATGGTTTTCTTAATTCTTTCTATACGCATAGCCTGAAATATTTGTTAGGGCTAAAATATAAAAGTTTTTAATAGAAAATACAAAGTTTAGATATTTATAATGATTCTAAATTAGATGATGGGTTTTACTGTATAATAGAAATTTGAAGTTATTTATCAATTAATTCTTTTATTTATCAGAAAATATATGCCCAAAAAGATTGTTATTGTTATGATTAATGAAAGAAATAGTTTTAAAACTATTTTCCAATCATCAATAATATGTTGTTTTTTTATTTTTTTCTAAGTTTCTCAAGTTCTTCCGGAGTAGCTTCGTGATAATTTACATCGGTTTTATGTAAAATTTTATGATAATTCTGCTTAGCTTTTCTATATTTTCGCGATTTACGCATTTCTTCATTTTCCCTGATACGGGCAATCATATCTGCAATATGTCCTGCTCCTCCCGACATAATTTTATATTATTTAATTTATAATACGAATAAATCTATTTATTGATTTGGCAAATGTATGTATTTTCGGTAATAAATAATTAAAAATAGTTTTAGTATTTCCTAATTTAAATAGACATTTTAATTAATGTTTTTTTGTTGATTTCTTTTGCTATAGATGTTTTTTGTAATGGAAGCAATATAATAAAATTAATGCTGAATAAGTTCTTTTCAACTTGAAAAATTAGGTAAATTGTGTTTTTTATAATACTATATCTGATTGTAATTATGTTTCCGCAACTTGCGAAATCATTGATTAAGTTGTTTGGAAGATTCCGCAGTCAGCGAAATCACCGATTGTACTTTCAGCATGAAATCGCAAGTTGCGGAATGTACATTTGAGTATTCATGAAGATTCCGCAAGCTGCGAAATGTTCATTTTGGTATTCGTGAAGATTCCGCAGGCAGCGGTAAGTATTTTCAATATTTTAAAGGGAAATATTTTAGCACATTATACAAAAAAAATAACACAATGATAATTAATTGATTGTGATATGTGTTTTTATTTACAATTTTTGTCTTATACTTAGAATTTGTTAATATATAGTGTCATATTTGCAAGAAAATATTTTATTAAGAAATCAATTCACTTTTTATTATTTACTTTTGAAAAATATTGTCCATTTTTTGTACAATTGACTTTTAAAAATGTTTTATAATGCATTGTATTACAATAATTATTATCTTTGTAATATGAATTGTACCAAATTTGCTTTGCATAATAGTTATGAGAAAACTTATAGTCATTTTTATTGTTTTGGGTTTATTTGCATCTTGCAAAAAAGATGTAAACGAAAATAATATTGTAACAACTATAGAGGATTTGCAGGTAAATGAAAATTTTAATTGGCAAACCAGCCGTAATATTACAATAAGTATCAGTCAGGCTATTGAGGGTATGCTTATTATTTCTTCTGAAGATGAAAGCATGTTGTTTTATAAAGCTTTTTACGATGGTAGCGAAAGCAATATTTCTGTAAAAATATCAGTTCCAAGCTATTTAAACCGAATCAAAGTTAATTCTCAAGTAATTGCTCTTAGCGGTAATACTATGAATATCACGAATATTAAAAAAACAAAATCTGCAAACGTAATTAATTATTCTCTATATCTTAACGGTACAACCGACTGGGTTGGCATACCCAATTCGGGTAATTTGTCATTCGTAAATGCTTTAACAATGGAAGCCTGGGTAAAAACCGAACGTCAGCAAACAGCCAAAATTATTCAGAAAGGAGATTGGGATGGTTTCGGAATAGGGCAGGATTTGTGGAAAGGATGGATGGTTAGTATCGTTATGAATAATTTAGATGCCGAAAGTGTTTATTGGGAAAGTGGACAACCTGTTTTAAATAAATGGTATCATATTGTGGCTACTTACAACGGAAGTATTATAAAACTTTATGTGGATGGAGTACTCAAGAATAGCAAAAATATCACGGGGACAATGAATCATACCAATAGAACTGTGTCGATTGGAAGTGATAACGGACAACAGAAGTTTTTTAAGGGATATATAGACAACCTTTCCCTCTGGAACCGAGCAATTATATCAGCCGAAGTATTACAGGGAATGAATTCTGTATGGACTGGTTCTGAAAACGGTTTAATGGCATTCTGGAATTGCAACGAAGGTTCGGGTAGTATTCTTAACAATTCTACTTCTGCTTTACTGAAAGGAAATCTTACTGGTAGTTTTTCGTTGGATACCGGATATGGAAACGACAATGATGGCGATGGTATTTCTAACGGATATGATGATTATCCTTACGATCCGCTTCGGGCTTTTAATAACTATTATCCTTCAAATGGTTTTGGAACTCTGGCTTTTGAAGATTTATGGCCCAGCAAGGGCGATTACGATTTCAACGATTTAATTGTTGATTATCACTTTTGTAATGTTACCAATCATAACAACAAACTGGTAGAAACCTTTGCCACTTTTATAGTAAAAGCTACCGGTGCTTCATTTAAAAATGGGTTTGGATTTCAATTTGCTGGAAACACTATACCGCAAACTGCCATTAGCTCAACAGGGCATAAACTTACCGAAAATTATATAAGCTTGGGAACAAACGGTCTCGAAAACAATCAGAACAAGCCAACATTTATTGTTTTTGATAATGCTTACAAATGTATTCCTTATCCGGGTAATGGCAACGGGGTAAATACTGATAATAATGCACCTTATGTTACACCCGATACGATCGTACTTCATATCAGCTATACAGCCGGCTTATATTCTTTGTCCGATCTTAATATTGCCGGATTTAATCCTTTTATGATAATAAATAAAATAAGAGGAAAAGAAGTACATCTGATAGATTTTCCAAATACCCAACTAGCAAATACTTCGCTTTTTGCTACAATGGATGATGCAAGTAATCAGGGCTTAAACAAATATTACAGAAGCAATAAAAACTTACCCTGGGCATTAAATTTTTATGAAAAATTCGATTACCCAATCGAAAAAACCGAAATATTGAAAGCCTATCTGCATTTTGCCGACTGGGTGCAATCTGATGGAAATCTTTATCCCGATTGGTTTCAGAATAAGGCAGACAACAAAAACTCAAGTTATATTTATCAGCATTAATAGTTGTTTTTCAACAGCTATTATTACAACTTATTATTAAGATTAGACTTACTATCGTTTATTATGTTTGAAATTCATTGCGAATTTCAAATCACCAATTCAGTATTTCTCAAAATCGCCAAATTTTCTTACTTTTTCATTTTTTAAAATTTAATACATAAATTTATTATGATTTTAACGAGATTAGAAATAATCAGCAATTTTTAAAATTACAAATAATAATCAATAAAATTAAAAGATAAATACCTATATTTGCAGTATGAATCTGATAGAACAACATAAAAACGAAATCATTGCATTATGTAAATCACATAATGTAGGTGAATTATATCTGTTTGGGTCAGTACTTACCGATAAATTCAACGAAAAGAGCGATATAGATATTTTAATTCAATTTACTGGAGTAGATTTATATCATTATTTCGAGAATTATATTGATTTTAAAGAAAGTATGGAAACTTTATTGCATAGAAATATTGATATTGTAGAAAATCAGGCTATCAGAAATCCGATATTCAGAAAAATCATTGATAGAGAAAAACAATTGATTTATGAACGAAAAAGTGCTTAA
>CAIZXK010000218.1 GCA_903936865.1 uncultured Bacteroidales bacterium
GGTAACAGCATGACCGAAGCAATGAAAGAAAAAAGAACAAAACTAAAAGAATTGAGTACAGAAGCAAAAATTTTATTGGAAACTGGCAAAGTTTGCACCATTAACGAAGGATTAAAAATACTTTATACCATGCAGGGACACGACAAATTAAAAACTTATAAACAATGGATTGAAGAAGGGTACAAAGTAAAAAAAGGAGAAAAAGCTTTATTACTCTGGGCGAAGCCTTTACACGTTCAGAATGAAGAGCCAGAGCCCGACGGAGCACCTTTTTTTCCAGTTATTAATGTATTTAGTGCTTTGCAGGTTGAAAGGGGGTTAAAAGTATGCTAATACCAGAAATTAAAATCAAAGTGACTTATGACAAGATTGTTAAAAAAACAGATTTGTTTAAAATAACAAATAGTAATGATGCTTTTTTGGTTTTCAGTGAGCAAAAATTATTTGATGTTGATACTTTTGACTGGATAGAAGAAATGTTATTATTATGTTTGAACAGAGCTAACAGGGTGATAGGTTACTATAAAATGAGTAAGGGCGGGTTTTCGGGTACAGTGGCAGACCCTAAAGTTATTTTTACCACCGCTTTAAATTGTGGTGCTAGTTCTGTGATAGTAGCACACAACCACCCCAGCGGAAACCTTCAACCAAGCGAGGCAGATATTAAATTTACAAAAAATGTTTTAGCTGCTGGAAAATTTTTGGAAATCAATTTAATGGATAGTCTTATTTTATCAGATAACAATTATAAATCTTTAGCGGACGACGGGTATTTATGAAAACAATAACAGCAAAATTTAATAGTAAATGTGCTGCAACTGGTGCAGACATTAAAAAAGGGGAAGTTATAAATTACGACCCCATTTTAAAAAAAGTTTATAAGATTGGAAACGAACCACAAACTAAAAATTATCAAAATCCTGATGCTTGGATTGAAGATTATTTAATTGAAAGCTATTATAAATAATCCTTTTTTTATTTTTTTTACTTTTTGCCTGTTTTCTGGAATTATTTCAGATGACAGGCTTTTTTGAAAATTTTCCCTACGGGGTTTAAGCGGTATTTTTTAAAAACTTGAGTAATACAATCTATTAAATTGGCAAGCTTGTAAAAAATGAGTTTGATTTTTATTGACATTTTCGCCGATTTTTAATTATTTTACGGGAATTTTTTATTAATTTCATTAAAAAGTGGGTGAAAATGGAGGTTATTCATCTGTATAGTTCTGATTGAAAAGATTAAAAAAACATTTTATGCTTTTGTTGTAAAATCATTGTAAAACAACTACTTTTGTAAATGATCGGGAAGCACCCGGAACAGTCATGTAATGCTGACCGTGAATGATAGCGGGGTGCTATGCTAAGTGTAGGTAGTGGGGCATTAGCTTTTTTTGTTTTTAAAATTAAAATTTTATATCTTTGTAGTGTTGTAATTCTTAATTATTAGAATTATACATTAATTACTAAGGCTGGCATCTAATTAGGTGCCAGCTTTTTTTTGTCCTTTTTTTTGTGTTTCTCTTTTTATATGTTTGTATCCTGCTTAATATTAACACATTGATTATTAATAACGTTCTAATGTTTAGTTGTGATATATGATTGATTTGAAAAATATAGAAAAAACTGATAAGATTTGCCTGATTGTGTTTGGAAATATAGCTTCTGGAAAATCGAGTTTTGCAAAGGAGCTTGTGAAGCTGCTTCCGGGTTTCGTTTATGCCTGTATTGACCAGGTGAGAATTGATGTTTACCTTGAAAATCATTTGTTGCGTAGCATTGAAAGAGAAGTAAAGGTGGAAAAGATTTTTAAAAAACTGATCTTGGATAATAACCTGATTGTTTATGAAACAGTGGCTGTTTCGCAGTTATTTAAAAATGTTATTCTGGATTTGAAAAAAAATTATCAATTGATTTATATCCATATTGATTGTCCGGTAACTGTTTGTTTGAGAAGATTTCATCAGCGTAACAGGGATGGTTATTTTAGCATAACGCCTCCTTTTTCTGATAAAATGAGTATTGAAGATTTTTTGTATAAAGTTGCTAAAGAGTTGCGTGGTATGAAAGAAGATATAGTGCTGAAATCGGATAAGTTATCGCAAAATGAAATGATTGAATCATTTACTCATTTTGCTCATATATAGATACATACGATTTATTTTGTTAATTTTTGAATAGCAGTAATTTTTTCATTTACTTTTGTACTGTGTTTAATTTAATAAATTTAAAAGGGAAGATTAAGCTCACTATTTAGTGAGCTTTTTTGTCGAAATAATATTTTAAAATCTTAATCTTATTCTAAATGAACTCAAAAATAATTTCTTCCGATCTGTTCGATATTTATTCCTTTGATAATTCTTCTGAAATCAGACTTTTACTTGTTGAGAACGGTATTTCTGCAGGTTTCCCTGATTCTTCGGGTGATTTAGTACATATTGATTTTGACCTAAATACAGATTTAATTAAAAATCCTGCCAGTACTTTCTTTGCCAGATTAAAAGGAAATAAACTTACAGCTAAAGGCTTTTTTGATGGGGATTTATTAATTGTTGACAGAAGCTTGATTCCTAAACAGGGAAATACTGTTCTCTGTATAATTAATGATGCTTTTGCAATTAGAATGGTTGATATTAAAGAGGATGGGATTTATTTTGTTCATTTTCTGGAGGATGATAATTTTGAGAAATTTGATCCGGAGAAAGATAAAAGTAATCCCAGTAGTTTGCTTTGGGGAGTTGTTACTTATTCAATCAGAAAAATATAATTATTACCATTAAATAATATTTAATACATTTGCACAGCTTCCGGGCAAAAAAATGTACGTTTCAATTGAGAGAATCTGCTTAATCGCAGGTTCTTTTTTTTTGTGGGATGTTTAATTTCATTTCTTGCATTTTGAAACTTGCTGCTGTATATTTGCTGTGTAAAAATTCATAATAAATTGTTTTAATGTTTAAAAAAAGGAAATTGGCTGACTGTGAAGTCCGCCTTTTTCTTTTTATTTCGTAATCGGTCACTGCGGTCATTGAGCGAAGTCGAAATGAGCGGAGTCGAAGTGGTTTTTTATTTGTCCTTTTCTAATTTTTTGTGATGCTTTATGTTTGCTTCAAAATTAATACAATGAGTTCCGGATTCAGAGATATTGAAAAGGTAGCGACGAAAATAAAACGGGTGGATATGCTTAGGGAGTTTGATGTAAAGGAAACTAAGTATAGCAAGCAACATGTATTTTCGATTATTTTTATTACCGCTAAAGGGGAAAGGGTGTTTTTGCCCAGGGCTGTAGCTACGGGTGTAAATTGCAGCAGCATGAAAGCTCATCGCCTGCGGGGTGTAGTGGCTGTGGATAGGAAAGGGGATAAAATAGGTCATGTATATCCGGTTCGCATTGATAATATTGTAGGTTGGAACAGTAAAAAAGTTTATTTATGAGTGATACTTTATTTAACAAGGATGGTGTGCCTATGATTGGGTATGGTAGTAAACATTTTATGAGTACTACCGGTGCTCCATCTTCGCTTCGACGAGAAAAGCGTCCGGATGTTTCGAAACAAGTTGATAAACTGGATAGCAAATCGATAGTTGGTAACTATGAAGTATCACCCTGGGGTGATAATAACGATTTCCCTACAAAAGCTAATGATCTAATCCGTAGCGTAGGAGTGTTGAATACAGGTTTGAAATTTACCCGAAACTTTACACTTGGCCAGGGGATTTTTCCTACAAAAGTTATTGGTTACGATGACAATGGAAACGAGAAACTTGAAGTAATACAAGATTCTAAACTGGTTAACTTTTGTGAGGGAAGACTTGTACGCCGCTACATGGAAACTGCCCTGAGGGATTACCTTAAATACGGTATTTCCAATGTGCAGCTGATTCCAAATATTTCCGGCAGTGAAATGGTTGGTTTAAATACCATTAATGCCCTGCACAGCAGATATACCGTTGCCAAAGCGGGTATAATAGAAAAGCTGATTGTATCGGGTAAATTTCCTGATTATGTGAGTGATGATTTTGAAGTTTTTGACCTGTTGGATAACTATGATCCGATGGCGGATCTGATGCGTAGAAAAATAGGCGGAGAGCTGAAGGGAAAATCTGTGGCGTTTGCCATAAAAGACAGCTGGAGCAATAACGATTACTACTCAGAACCTGCCTGGTGGTGTGCTTACTTAGCCGGATGGGTGGATATTGCAAAGGTGGTTCCAACGTTTCTGAAGAAAGCTTATGAAAATCAGATTAGCTGGAAATGGCATATTCAGATTCCGTATGTGTTTTGGGATAAGAAATTTCCGAAAGAAGATTTTAAAACCATAACAGAACGTGAAGCGGCTATTGAGAAGTTTATGGATGAAATAGAAACCAACCTTTGCAGTCCGCAAAATGCCAATAAAGCCATTTTTACCATGTTTGAGATAAACCCAACCAATGGAAAAGTGGAAGAGCAATGGATAATCAAGCCATTGGAAAACAAACTGGGCAATGATCAGAACCTGGTAACTTCTGCAGCTGCAAACAGTGAAATTCTGTTCTCGCTTATGATAAATCCCAACGTTTTGGGTGCCGGAATGCCGGGCGGAACGTATGCCGGAAATCAAGGGGGAAGCAACATCCGTGAAGCGTTTCTGGTGAATATTGCCAATGCCTGGCTCGACCGCCAGAACCTGCTGGATCCGTTGGAGGCTTTTCTGCAATTCAATGGAGTAAAAGATGTACAGCTTCGTTTCCGTAATACAATACTTACCACGTTGGATACCGGAGCCGGAAGTAAAAAGGTGATGAGTTAATAGAAGTACTTAAAGTACTTAAAATACTTAGAGTACTTAGAGTACTTAGAGTTAGTTTAAAAAATACTTAAAGTTGTTTTTAAAAAATAAAATTTATGTTATTTCAAAGTACAGAGGAAATCAGACAATACCTGCCGGTAAGCAGTGCTATTGATTTTGAAAATCTGAAACCTCATATTATTCAGATTGAGAATGATTTTATTAAGCCTTTACTGGGTAGCAGGTATGAAATAGTGAATACTTACTATAACGATGGACAAAGCAGCGACTTTTTGCCTGAATTGATATCAGCTGCTCAGAATGCAATTATCCATCTGGCATACTGGAGGGGTTTTGATGTGTTGAATGCTTATATCAGTGATGGGGGTTTTAAAAGAAGCGAAAGCGATAAAGTGAAAAGCTTATTCAAGTACCAGGAAGATAATCTGAGGGAGTATTTTAAAACCATTGGTTTTAACGCTTTGGATACTATGCTTGAAAGACTGGAGAAATTTGTTGATAAGATTACAAATAATGGCGGTATTGATGAAGATTGGTACATTGCTACTCATGATGATTTTATAAACAATGCCAAACAATTTAGTGAGATATACGAAATTAATTGTAGCCGCTTGGTTTTCCTTCGCCTCAAAAAATACATGAAGCAGGTAAAGGATCTGCAACTAAAACCACTGTTGGGAAATCAAAACTGGGAATACCTGCTTGCAGAATTTGCCAGCCCTGTTTGCGATTTCAGAGTAAAACAAATAGTGCCTTATATCCAAATGCCGTTGGTTTTTCTTGCTGTAGCTTTACTGATGGAAGATAGCGGAGCGGATCTTACAGACAAAGGCCTGGTGTATGATGGAAAAATATCGGCTAATGGTGGCGATGTGGCTAAAATACCGGCAGAAAAAGAAAGGGTTGCACAACTGATTGCCCGCAACAAAAAGATAGGGGAAAGCTATATGAACCAGCTGAAGCAATACCTGATTGATAATGCAACTACCTGGAATGATTATGCAGCTCAGGCTAGTGGTGTGGTGAATAGGGATAATATGGGGAAGAAAAGTTTCTGGGTATAAAAAAGTACTTAGAGTGCCTAAAGTACTTAGAGTACTTAAAGTTAAGTTGAAAGTTAAAAAAGTAAATAGTTATGCA
>CAIZXK010000219.1 GCA_903936865.1 uncultured Bacteroidales bacterium
CTGAAACTGATGCTAAATCAGAATCAGAAAAAGTAATAAAACAAAAAAAAGAGATAGAGAAAAATATCGATTTGCTAATTAAAAAAATTAAAATAAAGAAATCATTAATTTAAATAATTTATCATGAAAAAAACTATTACAATTCTGAAATCTGTGCATACAAACATTATGTTTTTATCCTTATTTACATTAAATAAATTTGCTTTCTTGCAACCAGATAATATCTGTTTTACAACCACCAAAAGTATGAAAAATTAATAACGAAGATGAAGAATTACAATATACAATTAAAAATGAAAATAAAATAAACTGTTTTTTAATAAAAATTATCAAAAATGAAAAAGAACTATTTTTTTAAATTGTGGACAAAAAACATTAGCTTGTTTTTATTGTCCTTTTTTTTAGTAGTAGATGTTTATTCTACAGAAGTAAAAGTAATAAATACTGGCCAATATGTTCAATGGAATACAAATATTTTTTCGATACAGGAAGGTGGAGATATTGCAGCTGTTAAATTTAATTCCGGTGCTACCGGAACTTTTCTGGTAAGATTTGCTCCTCAGCTTATTTTAAATCAAGGTTCGGCAACAGGCAATCTGACAGTTAAATTATGGACATTAGATGCAAATGGTAACCCAACAACCCCCGTAATTATATCTGGCCCGACAACAATTTCATCACTTGGTATGATTGCCGGACAATTTAATACGGTTACATTTCAACTAAATATAGCTATAACAAAAAATACTAATTATTATATTGGTTTGGAAAAAACCGGTGGTACTGGTCAGATAGGTTGGGCAGTTGATGTATCTAATTTTGGAATGCCTCCTAATCATCCTCCTAATCCTCTCACACCTCTTGCATATCGCACAATCAGAACTCCTACTATGAAATCAGATAATAATGGCACAACCTGGGTGCTATTAGAAGATGTTATAACTATGTGTGATGTTGTTGTTGCAAATGTAGCAGCAGCAGCTCCCTCTGTTTCTTTAGGTACTCCAATAAACATAACACCGACAAGTGCAAAATTATATGGGAATCTGACAAATAACGGCAGTAATAATTGTACTGAAAAAGGAGTAGTCTGGAGCACATCTGCATCCCCGACAACAGCCTCTAATAAAGGCATGGCATCTAGTCCTTCAACTACGGGTTCCTATGGCGTAACTATTTCTCCAACAAATTCTCTGACTCCGGCAACTTTATACTATTTCAGACCTTATGCAACCAGTCTTAACGGGACATCTTACAGTGCAACAGATGGAACTTTCAGGACTACTGCTGCTGAACTAACAGCAAACCCGGCTTCTTTTACTTTGAACCGAACTTCAGCTACAAGTATTACATTAACTTTTACGGCTCCTGGCACTATAACTAATTGTAAAGGCTATATTATTTTACGGCGATCTGATGGAACAAACCCAAAGACAGATAGTGTTATTGACAGAATTGCTCCTACATCACTAAATATGCCAACAGGTACAACATATGTAACCAATATAAATAGTACAGCTACAACATCTTATATTAATAGTAGTTTAGAATCAGGACAATCTTATAACTACATTCTTATCCCATATAATTGGGATAATGCCAATGCTGAAACCTATAATTTTTATATAACCGGCAATCTCACTGCTGGTTTGCCAATAGTGTATTATACTGTTCCTACAAATATTACAACAACTTCAGCAACTGCCAATGGATATTTTGTTTCTACCAATGGTGCTAATGTAACTACAAGAGGTGCAATAGTATATCCTTTTACTGGTGCAAATAAAAGGATAGGTGATGAGGGTGTTACAAACATAAGTGAAACTGGTAATTTTGCACCAAATGATTTTTCCGCTTCATTAACGGAACTTTCTATTAATACTAAGTATAGTATTAGAGCATATGCTGCCAATTCAGTTGGAACAGGTTATGCTGATACAGTAAGTTTATGGACATTGGCCAATGTGCCATCTGCACCTTCTGTTGATAATTTTAAGGCTACGGCAATGGATGTGACAATTAATGAGAATTTAAATCCAGATACCACACAGTTTGCCATACAAGAAACAACAACAAATAAATATGTTCAGGCAAATGGCTCACTGGGAAACACTGCATACTGGCAGACGGATACAATCTGGGGAACAAAAACAGTTACAGGATTAACGACTGGTACAACTTATACATTTAAAGTAAAAGCCAGAAATGGAAAAAATACTGAGACAACTTTCAGCTCAACTTCAAGTGGAACAGCCGTTGGAGGTCCAACAATTACAACACAAGCAGTAAGTAATATTACTTCAGCAAATGCGACAGGAAATGGTAATATCACGAATACCGGAGGTTTAAACTCATCAAATCGCGGGTTGATCTATTATCCATACTCAAACTCAGATAAAGAGATAGGAGGGGCAGATGTTACTATTGTGAGCGAAAGTGGTAATTTCGGAACTGGTGCATTTACCACTTTGCTAACGGGATTATCTGTAAATACAAGATACAATGAGCGAGCAATGGCTATGAACAGTGTTGACACAAGCTACGGAACAAGAACAGATTTCTGGACCTTAACTAATATACCCTTTGCACCAACAGTAAATAATCCAACGCCGTCAACTCTTGATGTTACTATCAATAAAAATGGGAATCCAACTATAACAACATTTGCAATACATGAAAAATTAACAAATAATTTTGTTCAGGCAAATGGTTCATTGGGAATTGCTGCAGTCTGGCTAACTGATTCGTTGTGGGGAACAAAGACAGTAACAGGTTTGACCAAGCAAACTACCTACACATTTGAAGTTAAGGCCAAGAATGGTGGAAACGTTGAAGGAGTGTATAGTACTTCGGCCAGCGGAACACCTATAACGCCTCCTGCTTTAACAACCGGAGCTGTCAGCAATATTACATCTGCATCTGCCACTGGTAATGGAAGCATTACTGATATAGGTGATTCAAACCCAAACAATCGAGGGATAATCTATTATCCTTATACTAATACAGATAAAATTATCGGAGGTAATAATGTAACTAATACCAGTGAAACAGGTGCTTTTGGCATAGGTGCTTTCTTTGCCTCATTGACAGGACTTTCGATCAACACACATTATAATGTCAGGGCACATGCCACCAATAACGAAGGTGTTGGTTATGGTTCAAGAGTTGATTTCTGGACTTTGGCAAGTACACCAGATGCACCATTCGTAAATAATCCTGCAACTACATCGCTCGACTTGGCAATTAATGGTAATGAAAATCCTGCAATTACCAATTATGCAATTTATGATACCGTTACAGGCAAATTTGTTCAAACCAACGGAACGCTAGGATTAACAGCAGCCTGGCAAACCGAAGCTCTATGGGAAATAAATGCTTCCAATACGGCTAAAACAGTTACCGGTCTCTTGACAAATTCGCTACATACTTTTAAAATACAAGCTAAAAACGGTGCCGACACACTGACAGCTTTCAGTGGTCTGACATCTCTTTATACACTTGCCAGCGTTACGGATGCACCAACCATAAATGCAGCTGACACCATTTCACTCAATGTAGCTATCAATGCTAGTGGAAATCCCAACACCACCGGTTTTGCTATTTATGAAAGGAAAGGAAGCAAATATGTTCAGGCCAACGGAACTTTAGGTGACAGTATTGTTTGGCAAACTGAAACCCTTTGGGAAACCGATGCAACCAATACAGCAAAAATGGTTACCGGATTAAATCCAAACATAGAATATTCCTTTCTGGTCAAGGCTAGAAACGACGATGATGTGGAAACTGTCTTTAGCGATGCCGACTCACTGTTTACCCTGGCTAATATACCTGCACCTCCAACTATTTTCAATCCAACCGCTACATCACTTGATGTGGCAGTAAGTCCCAATGGCAATCCTGCAGTTACCGAATATGCCATTCAGGATTCAGTTAATGGTACTTATGTACAATCCGTTGGAACCTTGGGTGATAGTGCAATATGGCAAACTACCGCAGCTTGGGACACTATCACTGTTACAGGTCTTTCGACAGGGGTAACCTATTATTTTCGTTTAAAAGCAAAAAACGGAAATGATCTGGAAACAGCTTTTGGTAATTCAGCATCGGCCTATCCTTATGCATTACCTATAGTAACTACATTGTCTGCCAGCAGTATCGACACCACTTTTGCCACCGGAAACGGCAACGTTACTTCGATTATGGGCGATACGGTTACCGTGAGGGGATTGGTAAACTATGCTTATACAGGAACCGACAAGCTGATTGGTGATGCGGATGTGACCATGAAGGCCGATACAGGCCGATACGGAACTGGCACATTCAGCAAACCGTTCACCGAAATGTTGGTGAACAGCCAGTACAGCCAACGTGCTTTTGCTGAAAATGCTGCAGGTATCAGTTATGGCAACCGTATTGACTATTACACTTACGCTAATGTACCATCACAACCTTTTTTGAATAATCCAACCGCTACTAGCCTTGATGTGGCAGTAAGTCCCAATGGAAATCCAACTGCTACCGAATATGCCATTCAGGATTCAGTTAATGGTACTTATGTGCAATCCGTTGGAACCATGGGTGTCAGTGC
>CAIZXK010000220.1 GCA_903936865.1 uncultured Bacteroidales bacterium
ATATACCAATGGAACAAACTGGCAACCGATTATCAGTTCATCTTATTCTTACCTTATACCCACAACAGGCTATGCCATAAAACCAAGTGCAAATTACACCCTTTCATTATCGGGTAATCTGTATTACAGTCCATTGACACCTGATTACACCAATTCGTTAATCTACAATGGCACTTCAGGTACACAAAGCTGGAATCTGATGGCAAATCCCTATACCTCCTATATCAACTGGAAACTGATGGGCAAAACCAATATAAACCAGAGCTTGTATTTGTGGGATAATACACTGAATCCTACATTATCGCCAACAACCAATGCTGCTTATTTCAGAACCTATAATGCATTATCAAATGTTGGGGTTCCGGCAGGAACTACTCCATACATTGCTCCATTACAGGGCTTCTTTGTAAAAGCAACTTATACCAATCCTAAACTGACTTTTCCACCTTCAGCCAGAACACACAGCAATTCTGCTTACTACAAGGACGCATCTACAGAGATAGTGCTTCGTTTAAAAGCAGAAACAGAAGAAGGAGCTGATGAGTTGGTAATTTGCAGTAACACGGCAGCAAAACAAGGATTTGAGGAATTTGACTCAGAAAAAATGTTGACCGCTAACCCTATGGAATTGTATTCTTATGCAAAAACAGGTGAAAAGCTAACCATCAATACCATTGAAAACACCCAAACAATCATACCGTTGGGAATAAAAGGCATGGCAGGAAGCAAGGCGAAAATCACCGCATTTGCACTGGAAACAAGCAATCAGGTTTACCTGGAAGACTGCCACAAAGGCAAGCTAATCAGCCTGTCTGAAAACACAGAATATAGCTTTGATTTTCCAACGAATGAACTGCAAGGCCGATTCTTTATCCGCTTTGGAGATGTAAACACACCCTTGCAAAACTCAGATTTAAAGGTGTTTAAAAACAACAACGAATTGAATGTTATTGCCCAGACCGGTGAAAATATCGAACAGCTTGAGGTTTATTCGTTAACAGGAGCTTGTTTGTTTAAAGCAAATGGCAACAGTAATATGTTTACAACAAGTTTGGACTTAGCTACCGGTGTTTACATGATAAGGGTAAAAACCAACATCTCAACACAAAACGTGAAACTTAACTGGAAGTAATAATTAACCATTATTGTTTATTAAAAGCCTGTGTCGGAAGATGCAGGCTTTTTTTATAAAAATAGTGTAATTCGTGGCTAATAAAATAATAACTGTGGATAAATGGTATATCAATAAATAGTTTCTGCTACTTTTGAGTGATGTATTAGAGGAAAAACTGATTTTATAGGTAGGTACGAACGTTACCTATAGGCAAAAACTGTTTTTTGCAGATAAATACGAGAAATACCTATGTGAAAACAAGGATTTTAGTACTTTAGTCTCCGTATTTCAGAATAAAAGTCTCCATATATAATAAAACAATAATTTCCAATACTTAAAAATCCATTTTTTAATGAAATTAAATAAATAAAGTGTTAATGTTAGAAGTTTTCAAAATAATAGTATCTTTGTTAATTAAATTATTCGGTATATAATAGTGGTATTCATAGATTAAAACCAATTTTTATGATGAATTATCAGGAAAAGTCAAAAGAGGAATTAATAGAATATATAAATGAATTACAACAAGAAATTACTTCTTTAAAGTCGTCGAATGATACGATTCTTTTTGAAAGTAAACAAACAGAAAATACATTGCGCACGAGCGAAGAAAATTTATGTATTACGCTACTTTCAATTGGAGATGGGGTAATTGCTACCGATAACGAAGGTATTGTTGTAAATATAAATCCTGTTGCCGAATTGCTTTGTGGATGGAAAAAAGAAGATGCATTAGGGAAGCCGTTAACAGAAATTTTCAGGATTATAAATTCAGAGACAAAAGAAATAGTTCCTGATCCGGTAAAAAAAGTATTGGAATCAGGAAAAATAGTTGGTTTGGCAAACCATACGGTTTTAATTTCAAAAGACAAAAGCGAATATCAGATTGCTGACAGTGCTGCTCCCATCAAAAACAAAGAGGGTGAAATTACCGGTGTCGTTCTGGTTTTTTCTGATGTTACAGAAAAATACAATTCTCAACAACAGATAGTTGAAAATGAAGAACGTTATCATAATTTATTATTGAACCTCGAAGCCGGAATTGTAGTTCATGCTCCCGATACTTCCATTGTTATGAATAATCAACGTGCATCAGAACTATTGGGCTTAA
>CAIZXK010000221.1 GCA_903936865.1 uncultured Bacteroidales bacterium
ATGTTAAGCCCATAGTATCAGTTGATAAAGAAGGGAGAGCCGAAGTCTTTAAAAAATCTTTCAGTCGCAATGCAAGTATAAAAAAGACTTTAGGATTGCTAAAAGCACATATTGAAACAGATAAGATTCATAGTTATTGTATTTTATATGCAAATAAGGAAGAAGAAGAGAATGCAAATAAATATGCAAAAAAAGTTGAAGCACTAATTGGCAAAAGCCCCGAGTATATAATGCCTATCTCACCTGTTATTGGTGTTAGTGCGGGTATTGGTACAATTGCAGTTGCTTTGCTTTTTGAATAAAAGCAAACAGTTAATATTTATTAGTTGATTTATAACATATTAATAGATTTTTGTATTAGCAAAAGTTCGTTAAATTTTGATAAAGGTTTTCTTACAAAAATCTAATCAATAGATTATTAGCATATTATAATAGGAATGCAGCTTTGTCAAAGTTTATAATATCAGTGACTTATAAAAGGTTAACCGGGTATGGTTAGTTTAAATCAAATGTATTATTTCAAATAATAAAGAGCTAAATAAATTGTAATTAAAAGATTAAATGTTTTTTATATTTATTTCCTGATTGTCTCATATTCAGAGTGTTTTTTTGAAAGTAAAATTATAAAATTACAAAAGCTGTATCATACTTATTGATATTCTAAAAAAATAATTAATTTTACACTTTCAAAAAAATATTAATATGCCATTTTTAGGTTCTATAATTAAAAGAGCAATTGAATTAAGGAGTAAAATACCACTTGAAAGCAGCAAGCGTTTTAATGCTGAAAAAGTTCAGCAAAAAGAATTAAAAAAGCTACTCAAAAAGGCTTATTACACTACTTTTGGCGAATATTATAAATTTATTGAAATACTAAAAAAAGAAGATATTACTGCAGCATTTAAGGAAAGTGTTCCTGTGCATAATTACAATTCGATATTTAGTAATTGGTGGTATCGAACTATAAATGGAGAGGCTTATGTTTGTTGGCCAGGAAAGGTTAATTATTTTGCGTTAAGCTCTGGAACTTCCGAAGCATCAAGCAAATATATACCTGTCACCAATGACATGCTAAAAGCAATAAAGAAAACCAGCATTCGGCAGATAATATCATTATCAAAGTACGATTTACCAAAAGAATTTTACGAAAAAGGAATTTTAATGTTAGGTGGAAGTACACATTTGCTTTTTAATGGAACATACTATGAAGGTGATTTATCAGGTATTACAGCTGGAAATATTCCTTTTTGGTTTGAACATTTTTACAAACCTGGCAAAAGAATTTCTAAAGAAAGAGATTGGTCAACAAAATTGGAAGAGATTGTAAAGGATGCTAAAAATTGGGATATTGGTGTAATTGTGGGAGTACCTGCCTGGTTACAAATTTTAATGGAAAAAATAATCAGTCACTATAATTTAAAAACAATTCATGATATTTGGCCAAATTTGTCAATTTATGTTCATGGAGGTGTGTCTTTTGAACCTTATAAAAAAGGATTTGAAAAATTATTGGCACACCCGATTACATATATGGAAACATATCTTGCCTCAGAGGGATTTATTGCTTATCAAAGTCGCCCTAATACCAATTCAATGCAATTAGTGCTAAATAATGGTTTGTTTTTTGAATTTGTTCCTTTTAATGAAAATAATTTCGATGATGAAGGTAATATATTAGATAACCCTTTAGCATTAACAATTGGTGAGATTGAAGAAAATAAGGAATACGCATTATTAATTTCATCATCAGCTGGAGCATGGAGATATTTGATTGGCGACACAATTAAATTTACAAATAAAAAATTGTGTGAAATTGTAATTACCGGAAGAACAAAACATTTTTTAAATATTTGTGGAGAACATCTTTCTCAGGAAAATATGAATATGGCAATCAGAATGTTAAGTGAAGAATTGAATGTAGAAATTAAAGAATTTACAGTTGCTGGAATAAAACATGGAAGTATGTTTGCCCATAAATGGTATATTGGAAGTGATAATAAAATAGATGAAAGTATAGCAAAAATAAAGATTGATGAAAATCTGAAAAAATTGAATGATGATTATAGGGTAGAACGTATTGCTGCAATCAAAGATGTATTTGTTGAAATATTACCAACAGAAGTATTCTATAACTGGATGAAAAAACAAGGTAAGGAAGGTGGACAGAATAAATTTCCAAGGGTATTGAAAAATGAAAAATTATCTAATTGGGATGAATATTTAAAAGATAATAATCTAATAAAATTTATAAAATAACAAATAAGTACAATTTTCGATGCTCCATACAATATTAAAAGGCACATTACTTGGATTAACATTGGCAGGTTTATTGGGACCAGCATTTTTTTCTTTGGTACAAACCAGCATTCACAGAGGATTTAAATCGGGTATGTTTCTTGCAATAGGAATTTTTTTTAGTGATTCGTTATTAATTTTTTTATCCTATATTGGTATTTCTCAGATTTTCAATGCACCTCAAAATCAATTTTGGGTAGGTGTTTTAGGAGGACTTATGTTAATTGCATTTGGAATTTATACGTTTCGTCATCGTATGAAATTAGCTGTTGATGGTGAAATAACTGTTAGAAAGACCGGAGCATTTACTTTTATTATTAAAGGTTTTTTCTTAAACCTTGCAAATCCATCTGTCTGGCTTTTTTGGGTGAGTGTTGTAACTCTAAACTTAGGGACAGCAGAAAGTAAAGATTTTCATTCCTTTTTTATCTTTTTTGCCTCAGCATTAATAACAGTTTTTCTTACAGATTTACTTAAGTGCTTTATTTCATTCAGAATAAAAATCTATTTAAATGAAAATCTTCTTAAATGGATTAATCATATTGTAGGTGTTTTGTTAATTATATTTGGTATTTATCTATTATACAATGCATTTATACTGTAAATTTAAGATAGTCTTTTTAAAATAGTTTCAACACTATAAATATAACCTCCTCCAAATAAGTTAACATGTACCATAAGTGGATATAAATTGTAATAATCCAATCTGTCCTTCCAACCTATTTCCAATGGAAAAGCTTCATTATATGAATGTAGGAAAACCTGATCGAAACCACCGAATAATTTAGTCATTGCAATATCCATTTCCCTGTGTCCGTAGTAAACTGCTGGATCTATCAGGCAAGCATAACCATCGTTGGCACTTAGGAGGTTTCCACTCCATAAGTCGCCATGTAGTAATGCAGGTTGCTCTATTGGAAATATTTCGTCTATTTTATTAAAAAACTGATCAAATAAAAATGAAATCTCGCATTTGATTTTATTTGAATCTCTTGCAAGTTTTATCATTGGTTCAATTCTTTCTTCAATAAAAAATTGCTTCCAATTTTGATGGTTGAAATTTTGTTGTTGTAATGATCCGATGTAATTATTATTTTCCAAACCCCAAAATTCAGAAGTGTTTTTGTGCAATTTTGATAATTTTATACCAAAATCTTCCCAAAAATCATGTTTTTTATGCTTTTGATTAATAAATTCCAATAATAAAAAAGAATAATTATTACTTTCTGAAAAGCCAATGATTTCTGGTATATAAAAAGTATTGGTCTTTTTTAATAATTCAAGTCCTAATGCTTCATATTCAAACATTTTAGGAAATTTAAGCAAATTATTCCATTTTAAAAAGAAATCTCCTTCTGAAGTTGAAATTTTGGCAGATTCATTAATATCACCTCCCCATACATGCTGTTCGCTTTTTATTTTTATCAACCGGTTATAATGGGCCGATAAAATTGCAGTTGATTCTTTCTTAATACATTCCGGTATCATTTATAAAAATATTTTTCAAAAAAAAACTCCAAAAGAATTGGAGTTTTTAAATAGTTGATTTTTTAATTTAAAAAGAAAGTTTTTATTTTAGCTCGAACTGAGTTTGTCCAATTTCGTAACCATCAACAAAAATTGCAACATTATATTTCCCAACCATTGCAGGTGTTTTAGGATCTTTTTTATTCCATGATAAGCAAATTTCCTGTGCTTTGTTTTCGTAGTTGATTTCCTTTTTCATTGAATATTGTATTTTTTGACCTTGATATTCAAACATATAAACGTCTTCTTTGCCTTCTGATACAATAACATTATCAGGGCGGGCAATTCTGATATAAATGGTCTTTTTCCCAGAACCTGCAATTTTATTTTCACTTAAAGTAAAACATATATTTACTCTTTCAATACGTTTAGCCTTATCGGTTTCCACTTCTTTTGAGCCGCTGGAACGTAACTTAACCGTTGACGATTTAATATTATAAGCTTTTAATTGAGAAGCAACATTTACTTTTTCAGTTAATGCGTCTTTATCTTTAGATAATTCTGTATTTATTTTTCTCTCTTTCCCAATTTCTTTTTTTATTTTATAATTTTCATCTGTTAATTCCTGATTTACTTTGTATAAAGAATCGAGCTGTGAAACATAACCCTGTGTTATATTTCTCAATAATTCCAATTTTTTCTTAGTACGTCTATAATCACCTTGTGATGCAATCAGTTTCTGAATTTCGCCAGCATTCGCTAATATTATACTATCTTTTTCGGAAAGCTGATATGACAATTCTCCATATTCTGATTTTATTTTATTATGTTCTTTCAATAACGAATCTAATTCAAATTGCAATTCAGTACTATGAGCAACAGTAGCGTCCTTTTCCATATAAATGGTATGAATTCTGCTTTTTTCTATAATCAGCCATATTAATAATAAAGCAATGATAACCAATAATATTGCAATTATTGTTTTGTATTTTTTCTCTTTATTGATATTTTCAGTCATTTTCTTTTTTTAGATTAACAGATAAATAAAAAATATATTGTATTTTTACTAAAATTTTTGCAAAATTAATTGTTTATACCGTTTTAGAAAAATAAAATTAAAATTATTTTTATGACCTATTTTCACGATTTCTTATCTCTTTTTTACCCTAATAATTGCTTTGCCTGTGGAAATAATTTATTTAAAAATGAACGTGTTATATGCTTATCTTGCTTGTTTCATCTTCCGAAAACAAATTATCATACTGAAAAAGAAAATCCCGTAAGTAAAATATTTTGGGGAAGAACAAGAATTGAAACTGCAGCTGCATGTTATTATTTTGTAAAAGCAAGTAAAATTCAGCATTTGGTACACCAGTTTAAATATAAAGGAAAGAAAGAAATTGGAGTTTATATCGGAGAACTGTATGGCAAAGAATTGATTACATCTTATTATTATCAAGACATTGATATTATAATTCCTGTTCCTTTACACCCCAAAAAAATAAGAATAAGAGGATATAACCAAAGTGAAATGTTTGCAATAGGGTTATCATCAAGCATGAACATTCCGTATGATATAAATTCATTAGTAAGGACTTATGCTTCTGAAACCCAAACAAAAAAAAACAGATTCAAACGATGGGAAAATGTAAAGGAAATATTTGATTTAAATTTACCTGAAAAACTTGAAAATAAGCACATTTTATTGATAGATGATGTAATTACAACTGGTGCAACATTAGAAGCATGTGCTAATTTGCTCAATACTATACAAGGAGTACGTATTTCAATTGCGAGTATAGCGGTTGCATTAAGTTGATAATTAGTGTTATATAGAATATAAAAAGTTCAAATAAAAATAAAATATTTTTTTTTATTAAAATGTAAATTTAATCTAAAATTTGTATTACTTTTGTAGCAGTTTTAAAACAGGATTTAGTTTAGCTTTTTTAAATTGCGTATTTTAATTATTTATTCGAAACATTTTAGTCGCTACACTATCCCTTTATTTTATTTTTAATATTATTTTATATGAACATTTATGTAGCGAATCTAAGTTATAAGATTCAAAGCGAAGATTTAAAAGAAATCTTTCAAGAGTATGGTACAGTTGAATCTGCAAAAGTTATCACTGACCACGAAACCGGAAAATCAAGAGGTTTTGCATTTGTTGAAATGCCAAATGATGCTGAAGGTGAAGAAGCTATCAATCAGTTAAACAATGCTGAATTAGATGGTAAAACATTAGCAGTTAATGTAGCTAAACCTAAAGCTCCATCAGCAAATCGCGGTGGCGGTGGCGGTGGTTTTAATCGTGGTGGCTTTAACAAAGGCGGCGGCGGTTATAACAAAGGCGGCGGCGGCGGAGATCGCGGTGGCAGATCAAGCGGTAGCAGATACTAAAAAAATTAAAGCAGGTTCAAAACCTGCTTTTTTTATGTCAATTTAGTTGATTCAAAAACTTGTATTAGTAAATATAAGATATAAATTAATTTATTACAACTTTGCATGCACTTAGTTTAAAGGGGGCAATTTTTGAATGTGGATCCAGTTCGTCACGCGTGAGGTTATTTACTAGGGATTCACTGAAATGCCAAGGCATAAATAACTCACCCTCGAGTACTTCTTCGCTTATTTTTAAAGTTGTTTCCAATTCACCTCTTGGAGAAATCAATTTCACTTTAATTCCGTTAGTTAGCTTGTTTTTTTGAGCGTCGTTCGGATGCATTAATACATAAGATTCATTAGCAAAAGCATTTAGAGCGTCATTTTTACGTGATAAAGTTGCCGAATGGTATTGAAACAATATTCTTCCGGAATTTAAAAGGAAAGGATATTCTTTGCTTGTTTTCTCATTCTGAGCTACATAATCAACCGGATTCAGTTTTCCTTTTCCATTGGGTGTATTGAATTTTTCAATAAATAGCGTTGATGTTCCTGGATGAGATTTGTCTGGGCATGGCCATTGAATTCCTCCGTTTTCAATGCGATTATAACTAATACCTGCCATCATTGGTGTTACTGAAGCTATTTCATCAAAAATATCAGATTCATTAGTAAACGATGTCATTGGTTTTTTCATACGTTTAGCAATTTCCTGTATAATCTGCCAATCCTGACGGGCTGAACCAGGCGTTTCTACTACTTTCCTTACTCTTAAAACCCTGCGGTCACTATTTACAAAAGTGCCATTTTTTTCTGCAAAAGATGCAGCTGGAAGTATTACATCAGCATAAGGAGTTGTTTCTGTGTGAAAAATATCCTGAACTACTACAAAATCAAGTTTTTCAAATGCATTTTTAGTATGATTCAAATTGGGATCAGTAACCATTGGATTTTCTCCCATAATATATAAAGCCTTTATTTTTCCATCATAAGCTGCTTTAGCGATTTCTACAGTTGTTAGTCCTGGTTTTGAAGATAGTGATTCAAAAGGAACACCCCAGATATTTGCAACTTTTCTTCTGTTTTCTTCATTTCCAATAGGAATATAACCTGGGTAATTAATTGGAGATGCTCCTACATCAGTTGCACCCTGAACATTATTTTGCCCTCTGGGTGGATCAATACCAGCTCTTTCTTTAGCTATTTGCCCACAAATAAGCATCATATTTATGATAGAAAATACATTATTGGTTCCGGTAACTTGTTGGCTCATTCCCATTCCTGTAGCAATCATCGATGTTGGAGATTTTGCATAAATAGATGCTGCTTCCATCATCTTATCTTTTGGAACTCCGGTAATTTCTTCTGTTAATTCAGGAGTGTATTTTTCTGTTAAAATCTTTAATTCTTCAAAAGCTTCCCAACCTCTGTCAATTTTAGTTTCAATAAATTGTTTATTAATTAAATCAGTATGAATGATATGGCGTATCATTCCGTTGAGTAGAGCTACATCTGTTCCCAAACGGGGTTGTAACCACAGTTTGGCATATTTTACTAATGGAGTCCATTTAGGATCAATAATAATTACCTGCATACCTCTGGCAACTCCACGTTTAATGTAAGTAGCTGTAATCGGATGTGTTTCAATGATATTATTTCCTGTAACAAGAAGACAATCTGTTGTTTCAAAGTCTTCAATAGAATTGCTGCCAGCACCATCTCCTATGGAACGAAGCATAGCTGTAACGGTAGAAGCATGACACAAACGGGTGCAATAATCTACATTATTGTTTCCAAATACAGTTCTTATAAATTTTTGAAAAATATAATTATCCTCGTTGGTACATTTTGCTGAAGAATAACCTGCAAGTGCATCATTCCCATGTTTTTCAATAACTTCATTAAATTTAAAGGCTATCAAATCAAGGGCTTCATCCCATGTTGCTTCTTCAAATCTGCCATTTTTCTTGATTAAAGGACTTGTTAAACGTTCTTTACTTTGAATAAAGTCATAGCCAAATCGACCTTTAATACACAATCTTCCATCGTTTGGCATTAATCCGTCCACACCGATGGAACGAACAATTTTTTCATCCTGAACAAATAATTCAATTTGGCATCCTACTCCACAATAGGGACAAGTTGTTTTTACTTTTCTGTCTATTTTGTTGATATTTATTTCTGTCCGATGTGGTTTTTCAACAATTGCTCCTGTTGGACAAAGCTGAATGCATTCGCCACATCCGTCACATTCCGATTCACCCCAAACTCCGAAACCACCAATTATGTATGATGAAATTCCTCTATCAGTAAAGGATAAAACATTTTTTCCCTGAACTTCATTACAAGCTTTTATACAACGGAAGCATTTTATACATTTTGAAGCATCATAAGTTAAAACAGGAGAACTGTCGTCTGTTGGATAGTTGAATAATTTCCATACAGAAGGGAATTTTCTATTTTCTGTATTAATTAAATCATACCTTTTCAGCAAATCCTTAAATTCGTCGTTATATGTTTCATCATTAGCTTCGTTATGTTCAGAAACAAGATAGTCAAGCAAATATTTTCTTATAGTTTCCAATTCTTCATCAAAAGCAATCACATTCATTCCTTCTTTTATCTGAACTGTACAGGAAGCTGTTAATCCATTGGTTCCATCTATTTTTACCAAACATAAACGGCAAGCACCTGTAGGACTTAGCTTTTTATGATAGCACAAACTTGGGATATTAATTCCATTATTTTTAGCTATTTGCAGTAAATTAGTGCCTTTTTCAGCTGTAAGTTGCTTCCCATCAATAGTTATTGTAACGAGTTCTGACATTATTTGTAATTTGTTAGTTTAGAATAAAAAAGGAAATCCTGGAAATATGCCTTTAGACATACCTTGCATTTCTTCATCAAAAATTTTATCGGCTTTTTCCATTCCTTTGTTTAAAGCAACTGCAAGTAATTCTTCCAGTCTTTCTTTTTCACTTATAGACATCAAACTATTATCAATACTGATGTCTTTAATTTTTTTATTGGCATTAAGTATAATTTTTACCATGCCATTTTCAGCTTCAGTATTTATATAAATGGATTCCATTCTTATTTTTGTTTCCTCCATCAGATCCTGAGCTTCTTTTAATTTACTAACCATATTTCCAAACATAATTATTAAATTTAAAAGTTATTAACTATTATTGATTGACTAATAATTTCCTTTTCAAAATATTTGATTGCACTTCGTACTGGCAAAATTGGAGATTGTCCCAAAGGACAAAGTGATGTTTTTGCCATCATTTCCGATTGAAATAATATTTCATTTATAATTTCCAATTTGTTCTCTTCATTTTTAAGTTTATCCATTAAACTCAAAAGTTGGGCTGTACCAATTCTGCAGGGAACACATTTTCCACATGATTCGTGTTTAAAGAATCTTAAAATGCTGTACAACAAATCATAAATTGATTGATTTTCGTCAAATACAATTATAGCACCCGAACCAAGACTTGCACCTCTTTCTTTAAGTTTATCATAATCCATTGCAGCATCCAGCATACTATTATCTACAAAAGTACCAGCAGCTCCTCCAAGTAATGCTCCTTTAAATGTTTTTCCGTCTTTAATACCTTCAGCAAAATCATAAATCAGAGAATGTAAGCTAATACCCATTTCTACTTCAAAAAAACCAGGATTATTTACATTCCCACTTATTGTAAATATTTTTGTTCCTTTGGACTTTTCTGTGCCCATATTACTATACCATTCAGCACCGTTTGTAATTATAGAAGGGAAATGTGAAAGTGTTTCCACATTGTTTATTAAAGTAGGTTTTCCAAATAATCCTTTTTCAGCAGGAAACGGAGGTTTAATTCTGGGATAACCTCTTTTCCCTTCCAATGATTCTATTAATGTAAGTTCCTCTCCGCAAAGATATGAGCCGGCACCTAATTTAATTTCCAGATCGAAACTGAATTGGCTACCCATTATGTTTTTACCTAAGTATCCTCGTTTGTATGCACTTTCTATTGCTTTTTTCAATCTATCTATTGATAAATAATATTCTGCACGAATATAGATATAACCTTTTGAAGCTCCAATACCATAAGCACTTATAAGCATTCCTTCCAACAATAAATGCGGATCATTTTCCATAATAATACGATCCTTAAAAGTGCCTGGTTCGCCTTCATCAGCATTGCATACAACAAATCTTTCGCAGTCATTGCATGAATTTGAGGTAAATCTATTTTTGATTCCTGTTGGAAAGCCTGCACCTCCTCTCCCTCGTAAACCAGATTTTTCAATTTCCTCAATAATTGTGATTGGTTGCATTTCCAAAGCGACTGCAATTGCTTGATAACCTCCATGAAACAAATAGTCATCAATGTTTTCCGGATTAATTTTTCCTAAGTTTTTTAGTGCAATTCTGGTTTCTTTTTTCATAATAAATGGTTTTATTCGTTTCGTAAATCATTTATTATTAGTTCGATAATGTCTTCATTCAATCCTGTATAGGTTCTTTGATTAATCATCATTGAGGGTTTGTTCCCGCATAAACCCAAACATTCACTCGATTCCAATGTAAATAAGCCATCTGATGTAGTTTCATTAAAATTTATTTTTAGAATTTCTTTAAGTTTTATTGCTATTTTATCAGAACCTAACATATCACAAATGGGTGATTCGCAAAGGCGTATAATGTATTTGCCACGCGGTTTCGTGCTAAACATAGTGTAATATGAAGTAACACCATATATGGAACTCATGCTCATATTAAGATATTTAGCAATTTTGATTAGTTCTTCTTCAGGTAAATATTGCTGATGATGTGCATCCTGTATTTCATGAAGAATTTGTATTAAATTGTCTTTCTGTGGTTTATATTTAGCTAGTATTTCTTCTGTCATCATTTTCAGTTAAATTTTTTAAAAGTTAAATTTACAAAAAAAATAAGGAATGTGTTTAAATTATTTTTTATTTTTTATTCAATTAAATCAAAATTCCTTTTTTGGATTCTGTATCTAATTACAAATCAGAATTTGTTAGGAATAGATATCGAAGTTATTTTTTTAATTTCTGGATTATTATTTTGTAATCCTCTGGATTATTGATATTCGTAAATGCTTTTATTTTATTTTGACTAACTTCAAAATAATTTACTTTAACTAAATCAAAAAAACCTATAATTTTATATTTATCAGTTGTTTGAATGAAATTTTCAATGGAAGTTATAACGTTTTTGCAATAAATTCCATGAAGAGGTTCTTTAAAATTATGTAAAACAGGAATTGTTATATTTGATTTTTCACTTATATGAGAACTTATTTGCTTTAGGATTAGATTTTTATTTAAAAATGGCATATCGCAGGAAACAATAAAAACATTTTCATGCTTAGCATTTTGCAATGCAGCATGAATTCCACCCAAGGGACCAATTTCCCTGTAGTAATCAGTTGCTATTTTACATTCAGAAAACATGGAATAAGCTGTTTTGTTATTTGTTACAATTATAATTTCGCTGAAAATCTGTTTTAAAACTTCAATTATTTTCTCAATTACAAATTGATTATCCAGCTTTAAGAATGATTTATTTTCTCCATTAAAACGTGAGTTTTTGCCTCCTGCAAGAATAGCTGCACTAAAATTTGAAATTTTTGTTTTTCTGTTATCAATCATATTTTAAGCTATTTTATAAAAATTTTTGTTTTTCTGTTATCAATTTAAATTTTAGGTTAGAGAATACTCCATTTATTATCTTCAATTATAATGTTTTCAATTGTTTTATTAAGTTCTTCATCTAATTTGCCTTTTTCACTACAAACTTTTAAATCTGCCATTTCTTTAACAGGAAATATATCAGTTTTTAAATCAGTATTATCTTTGGTTTCGAGAAATACAAGAACACCAGGTTTATATAAATTAGCCAAATAACCCGATTCACAAATAAGCAATTTGTCTTTTCCCAGATTATTTAATAATATCTCGAAAGCATCTTCTATTTTATAGTCTTTACATTCAATATAATAAACTGGATTTGCACCTGCTTGCAAAAATTGGGAACTATCTTTATTTGTAATTTCATTTTCAAGATAAACTTTACAATCATCACTTTGCCATAGCATGATTTTAGTATCGGGTTGATCATGAAAATGAGGAGTAATTTTGCATGCAGCTAGTTTATTTTTTGAAGCATATTTATGAATCAGCATCTTGGTTAGTGTTGATTTTCCTGTATTTCGTCCTGCACCACAAACGATAAGCAGATTGGGTAAAAACTTTCTCATTTACTTGATTTTAAAGTAATTTTTAATTTTTTCGTCAGATATATAAAACATTACACTTCCAACTATCATTCCAATTAAATAGCCATAAGGTAAACCACATGCAATAAGAGCAACCAGAAGTGCTATAAAGAAACTTTTCTTGGAATCGATAATATCTTTAATAAAAATCATAAGTGTAAGGCCTTCAAACAAAAGAATAACACCTAAAATAGGCAAAGGAAATATTTTGACAACCTGACCGAAACTTCCGCTGAAAAATATTCCCAATATTAAATACAACATTCCATAAATTACAACTGAACCACCGGTTCTTGCTCCAAAGATGTAATGTCCTGCCATTCCACCAGATCCATGACATGTTGGAATTCCTCCCAGAAATGGATTAATGAGATTGATGATTGAATAGGTAAAACTAATTTTCTTAATACTGATTTTCTTTTCAGGGAAATAATCGTTTGAGATTTGATGAGTTGCAATAATTGAATTACCAATTGAAAGTGGAATTTGCGGCAATGCTAATATTAAAAAACCTGTAATAATATCATTAAAAGTTGGTGAATATAAAGTAGGGAGGTTAATACTAATTGCTTCAGAAAGATTAAATTCGTTGAAATGGAATATAATAGCATAGACTATACCAGCTAAAATTATAAAAATGGCTGGAGGATATTTTCGATTTCCCAATAAAATTAATGTAAAGATAAATGCTCCACCAGCAAGAAAATAACCTGATATAGAATCGGAAGCGACATATTCCTTTAAAGCTATCATAGCGAGTTGAATTCCCAATCCAAATTGGATTCCTCTAACCACAACTTTAGGTATATATTTGGCAATTAGGTTTATAATGCCTGTTATTGAAAATAATAACATAATTATTCCAATAGCAAATCCTCCTCCATAAATAACACCAGGTGCAATTTTTTGAGTTATTACGATCATGGCAACCGCTTTTAGTGGTTGTACAGGCATTGGAATTCCATAAATAATAGCAGACAGTAATTGCATTAAACCGTAAACAATCAGAACATTACTTGCATTTAAACCAGAGGCTACTATCATTCCTATTATCAAAGGTAAGTCGGTGCCAATGTCGCCAAAAGCACCGGAAAATTCATTTCTATCGAATCGGATACGAGTTTTAATTTCTTTTAATAAATTCATTTTTAATTAAATACAATTTGATATTAAGTTTTGATATTTATAAAATATTAGTAATAATAACTACTCTCTAAAATGCTTCATGATATGCAAAGATATAATTTTTGTTGATTATTTGAATTTCAAAATATAAATATTTTTTTTTATATTGTTTATATTCTGGGTATTATATTTTTTCTAAAAAAGTTTTTCTAAAAAAGTTTTTTTTTCTAAAAAAATAATTAATTTTGACAAATTAAATACCACATACAGGTAGTATATTATGAGATTAAGCAAAACAACAGAATATGCAATAAGAGTTTTGAGTTTTATGGCAAGCTCAGGAGCTGAATTATATAGTGTTAAGGCAATATTAGAAAAGGTTAATATTCCACCAAAGTATTTAAGAAGAATTATGACAGATTTGTGTAAATCTGAGTTTATAATAAGTGTTCAAGGAAGAGAAGGAGGTTTTAAGTTTTTAAAAAATCCTTCAGAAATATTTATTGCTGATATTATTGATTCTATAGATGGATTAGATAATTATCTCGGTTGTATTCTTGGTTTTGAAGAATGTACAGCAGAGGAACCCTGTGCTGTTCACGAGTCCTGGATGGATACTCAGAAAATTTTAAAGCAAACTTTAAAGATGATGAGCC
>CAIZXK010000222.1 GCA_903936865.1 uncultured Bacteroidales bacterium
ATTGCTTTTTCTTCGTTGAACTTCAATTTTTAAAATCCTCTTTTACTATAGTAAACTGCGGTTTACAAATCTTGTTCGCCTCAAAAAATCTAATTTATAGAACCCCTTTATATTTCAAATTGAAAATAAATTTACTTGAGGATTTTCAACTATAAATAGTTGGATTTATCCAATTAATCCACTTTGTAATGCCAATCTAACTAACTCAGCAGTATTTCTGGCATTAAATTTTATTAATAAATTTTTACGATGACTTATAGCCGTTTGTTGGCTGATAAATAATTTATCAGCAATTTCCTGATTTGTTAAACCTTCAGCTACAAGAATTAAAATCTGAGTTTCACGTCCTGTTAATAGAGGCAGTAAAGAATGATTTTTGCTGTCAGACTTGGTATTCATAACGTCTTTAATAAAACAACTGTAATAAGTATCACCCTTGATTGTAGCATTTATTGCAGCAATAATTTCCTCAGGTTCAGCATTTTTGTGGAGATATGCTAAAGAACCGGCATTAATCATTTTCTCAACATAACTTCGTTGTCCATAAGATGACAACGTTATAATTTTAATTGAAGTAAATTTCATTTTAATAGTTGTACAAAGGTCAGATCCATTACAATCAGGTAGATTTATATCTAAAATAACTATATCTATAGGATGACCATTGAGAATTGCCAACGCTTTTTTTCCATTACCAGCTATAAAGCATTCCGAATTTATAAAAGATTCAAGTAATAATTTCTGAAGTCCTTCAGCCACAATCGGATGGTCTTCAATTATTAAAAAATTAATAACCATAATTATACGATTTTACTTGCTTTACTAAATTCAACGGTTGTTTCTGATCCTTTTCCGGGAGAACTCTGAATATCAATATAACCACTAAGGGCAGCCACTCTGTTCTCAATATTTCTTAATCCTCTTCCATTACTTTTTATTAAATTTCTGTCGAAACCAATGCCATTATCCATAACCTGAAGACAGATTCTACTTTCATCAACTATCAGTTGAACTTCTATTTTAGTTGCATTTCCATGTTTGATAGCATTTGAAATCAATTCCTGAACAATTCTGTAAATAGCAATTTCAAATTCTGTTTCCTGCCTTTTGTCTACACCATAAAACTGAAAATGAACTAATTCATTGTCTTTTTCATTAAAACGATTACAAAAATCTTCCATAGATACCTTTAATCCAAACTTCATTAATGATTCAGGCATCAGGTTATTGGCAACCTGTCTCAGTTCGCCGATTGTAGAATCGAGCAAACCAAGTGCATTTTCAAATTGTACCGCCATTTCTTCCGGTAAAACAACATTTCCTTTCATAGCCATAGATAATTTAAGTTTAATTCCTGATAGCATACCTCCCAGACTATCATGCAGATCGCGGGCAAGACGGGTACGTTCTTTTTCTTCTCCCTGCATAACTGCTCTTGTGGCAACTAACATTTTTTCGTTTTCCAGTTCTTGTATTTTTTGTTCTTTTAATTCGGTCTGTTGTAATATAATTTTCTTACGGTGTTGAATGTTTCTGTATATAAAAAACATAATAATTGACATCATTATCATAAAGGACAACAAACTGTATAATAGCATATTTCTTCTTTTGATGACCAGATCCTGTAATTGTTTCTCTGCTTTTAGCTGCTTTATTTCTATCTGCTTCTTTTCCGATTCAAATTTTTCAGCAGCAAAAGCTATTTGCTTTTTGGTTTCTAAATCTACATTTTTCTCATATAAAGACAGATATTCTGTTAAATATAAATAGGCAATATTGTATTTCCCCAAACTTCGGGCACTTTTTGAGGCTGTTAGCAATGCTGCTCTTAGCAATTCCTCAAATGAATTCTGTCTGGCAATATCAATCGCTTTTACTGAATTTTCAAGTGCTTTAGGATATTGTTTTAATTTATTATAACTTTCTGCTATACCCGAAATACTTTCACAATAATTAAATGTAAGACCTTGTTTCAAAAATATTTCGGAACTTTTCAAATAAAAATCAAGAGCATTCTTATTTTCTTCTTTTTTAGCTGCAATAATACCTTTATAATAGTAGGTAGTCCCCAAACATTGCAGATTATTTGTTTTTTCACCTAATAATATCAAATCATCATACAATTTTTCAGCTTCACTGTATTTTTCTTTGTTAACAAAAATATCTGCCTTATATGATTTTGCCATTACCGTAACAACATCATCATTTAATCGTTCCGACAATTTATATAATTTTTCGGTATATAATTCATATTTATCCTTTTGTTCCAGTCTTTTAAAAATATCTGTAATCCGGCTATAAACGGTAGCAAGACTTCTTTCTTCTTTCATTCCTGCAAATACGGGATCTGCTTTCTGATAATAGAACAGAGCTTTTTTATATACTCCATTCATATGATATAATGTACCCATTGATACCAAAGCATTACCATAAGCAAGTTGTCCGTGACTGCTTCTTATCTTTTCTCCTATTTTAATGGCTTTATTTAGATATTGAATAGCTTTTACTGTATCCATTACAATAACATAATGTGTTCCGACAGCATTATAAGAAATGGCTTTAAGCAATTCACTACCATTCTTTTCAGCCACCTTCAGCATTTTATGAGCCCATTCACCGGCAGTTTTCATATCAATATACATATAACACTCACGTATCTGACCCAGTAATTCAATTTTTTTATTATCGTCAACAGCTTTTGCCAATTCTTTTTTCAATGAATCAATCTGTGCTGTTTGAGCTGATATTTGCTGATGAAATGCAGTTAAAACCAACAGGATTACTAATACTAATATTTTTGTGATTTTTTTCATACGTTTAAATGTTTTACAAAAGTAAATACAAAGATAAAAAAAAACATCCCCATTTATAGGGAAATTTAAAATATTGTTATTATTTAAAAAAAATCCCTATAAATGGGGATGGTGTTTAACGAATTACTAATTAATTTTGTATGAAAAAATGTTGGAATAAATAATAAGTTTAACAAAAATAATATTTTAATATCTATTTATCAGTGACATTATTTTAAAATGCTCAGTTAACAATACTTTTGAAACTTATCTCAAAAACATTAAAAAATAGTTTTTAAAAAAAACACAAACTTAGTTAACCAAATGTGAAAATTGCTTTTTGATATATTATATTTGTATCTGAAATTTATCTTAATTAGTTTTTTGTAAAGTTTAATTCAAATTTAATAATAAACATCTAATAGTTATAATAATTTATTTTTTACTTCAAACAAAAACACATGAAAAACATCTATTTTCTAATTATCGCAATCCTGATTTCCTCAGAAAATCTGTTTGCACAGGCACCACAAAAGTTCAATTATCAGGCAGTAGCCCGCGATGCCTCGGGTAATCTGATAGCCAATCAGAGTGTAAATTTCCGTATCAGCATTTTACAGGCTTCGGCAAGCGGTACAGCTGTTTATGTGGAAACCCATGCCAAAACCACCAATGCCTTCGGACAGGCAACGCTTGTTATAGGAGGGGGTACTTTAGTTTCAGGGAACTTCAGTACTATTAGCTGGGGCAATAACTCCTATTATTTGAAAACTGAAATGGATGCTACAGGCGGAACTACTTTTGCCATGATGGGAACAACTCAGTTGCTATCGGTACCTTACGCCTTGTATTCTAATACTGCAGGCAGTGGAGGTACAACCTATACAGGAGGTACAGGTATTAATGTCAGCGGAACGACAATAAACAATACAGCACCTGATCAAACCGTAGTTTTAACCGGAACTGGCGCCACTACGGTTACCGGGACTTATCCTAACTTCAGTATTAATTCTACCGATAATAATACTACTTATACTGCAGGTAGCGGAATAAGTGTTGCAGGAACTGTTATAAGCAATACACAGCCCAATGCTACCCATACAGGTGATGTAACAGGAAACAGTGCTTTAACTGTTGTTAAAATTCAAGGTCGTGATATAGCTACTAATGCTCCAGCAAACGGTCAGGCACTTAAATGGAACAGTTCAACCTTAAAATGGGAACCAGCAACCGATATGAATACCACTTATACAAATGGCAACGGTATAAATATCACAGGTTCAACAATTTCAAACACCTCCCCTGATCAAACAGTTACCTTAAACGGAACAGGTGCAACAACGGTTAGTGGTACTTATCCCAATTTTACTATAAATTCTACCGACAACAATACCACTTACACAAGCGGAACCGGTATTAATATCAGCGGAACTACAGTAAATAATACTGCTCCGGATCAAACTGTTACTATTACATCGGGAACAGGAATTTCTGCAACCGGTTCCTATCCCAATTTTACCATTGCCAATACATCTCCTGATCAGATTGTAAACCTAACAGGAAACGGAGCTACAGAAATTATCGGGACTTACCCAAATTTTACCATTAAATCTACAGATAACAACACTATTTATAATGCAGGAACAGGGATAGAAATCAACGGAACAACTATTTCCAATACCCAGCCTAATGCCATACATACAGGTGATGTTACAGGTGATGATACGCTTACAGTGGTTAGCCTCAGAGGGAACCCTCTTTCAACCAACAATCCCAATACAGGGCAGGTATTGAAATGGAATGGTACAGAATGGGACCCATCAATTATGGATGTTTTACCTACAGGATATATGGGACAAACACTTATGTATGATGCCACAAATTGGATAGCCACTTCAAATTTTTACAATGATGGTAACAATATAGGTATAAATATATTTCCGGCAAGCGACCGTTTACAGATACATAATGGTAGTGTTTCAATAACAAATAATAATGGGTTACCTGGCAACCTAAAACTTTATGAATCATCAGATGATGGACAAAATTTTACAGCATTTAAAGCACAAAGTCAAACCGGAGATATTACATATACCTTACCTGCTACATCAGGAAACAATGGTGAAGTATTAACAACCAACGGCATGGGCGATCTAAGCTGGACAAGTGGTGGAAGCATTATGCCTGCAGGCAATATGGGACAAACTTTATGGAATAATGGTACCAACTGGTTATCAAGCAATTTATTATTTAATAATGATACCTGCATAGGCATTGGCACCACAACACCCACCGCACAATTCCATGTGAACGGTTTAGCGAGTGGGAAAGGTAATATTCTATTTGAAGGCTTATTAAAAAATCCTTTTAATGGTCTTACACCTGGTCAGGCACCAGCTAATGGTGCAGGTACCCGTATGATGTGGTATCCTGATAAAGCAGCTTTCAGAGTAGGTTATGTAGATGGTAATAATTGGGATTCGGATAGTATAGGTTTGTGGTCAGTTGCAATGGGATTTGATACAAAGGCATCAAAGTATTCTTCAACTGCAATGGGAGAAAGTACGAATGCATCAGGCATTTTATCAACAACAATGGGAAATTATTCAACTGCATCAGGTACTACTTCAACAGCAATAGGATTTGCCACAAGAGCTTCTGGGAATGTTTCAACTGCTATGGGAAGTATCACATTAGCGTCCGGTTCTAAATCAACAGCAATGGGTGATAACACAATTGCATCAGGAGAAATTTCTTTTGCCATCGGAGAAGGTACAAATGCATCTGGTAGAAATTCAACTGCATTGGGAGGTTTTACAAAAGCTTCAGGTGATATGTCAACAACAATGGGGAGTGGAACAAATGCCAAATCTTTTTCTGAAACTGCATTAGGTTGCTTTAATACCGATTATACTCAAAATGATTCTATTTCTTGGAATGCTAATGATCGTCTTTTTGTATTAGGAAATGGTATTAATCAATGGAACAAAAGTAATGCTATAACTGTCTTGAAAAATGGAAATACCGGTTTAGGTACTGATAATCCTCATTCCATATTTGAAGTTGTTGGCAATGGAACTGGTGGAGGAAATATATGTTTTTCAGGAACATATAAAAGTTCAAATCCTGGTTCTTTGCCTTTTTATGGAACAGGAACCCGTATGATTTGGTATCCTGATAAAGCGGCTTTTAGAGCAGGTTACGTTGATGGGCCTAATTGGGATACAGATAGTATTGGCTTGTGGTCACTCGCTATGGGTTTTGATACAAAAGCATCAGGTTATTCTTCAACAGCA
>CAIZXK010000223.1 GCA_903936865.1 uncultured Bacteroidales bacterium
CAAAATCTTTTGCATGGATAATGCAGAGGAAATATGAACCAGATAAGTTTTGCATTTGGTTTGTTTTGCCATCTGAAGAACCTTTTCTACAGCTTCGGCTTCCACCATAGCAGGACGGGATTGAGCATGAAAACGAGGAGAAGTTTTACCATCATTAATCAATTGCTGCTGCATCTCCAACACGCTGTCGCCATCTTCACAATGTACGGTAACGATTCCATTAAACTTAGCAACAACTTTCATTATTTCAAACAGTTCCTTGTATGAAATCCCTATGCTTCCCTTGTAAGCCAAATAGGTTTTGAATGAAGTAATCCCTTCTTTTTCTATACATTGCTTAATTTCAAAAGCCAGAGAAGAATGCCACCAGGTAATACCTAAATGCAGCGAATAATCGGCAAGGGAATTTTCGGCAACGGCTTTGCGTTTATGCAATGCTTCTATAAGAGATTCGCCTTTTGAAGGAGTAACAAAATCGATAAAACAAGTAGTTCCTCCGGAAAAAGCAGCCACACTTCCAGTATAAAAATCGTCGGACGAATTGCCGGCTGGAGTCGGTAAATCGAGATGTACATGAGGATCGATACCACCCGGAATAATGTACTTACCCCTGGCATCAATCAGTTGTGCCGACAAGGGTTTTGGTATGTTGTTCCCGATAAGGGCAATGTGTTTGTTTTTAATCAAAACATCCGCAACAAATGTTTCCGTTGCATTGATAACTGTTCCGTTTTTTATCAGGATATATGGCATGTGTCTATTATTAGACTTCAAAATTACAAAAAAGATTGGAGTTAGAAATACATGAAGAAATAAAACAATATCACAGCTACATTAGCAACGAATTGCAATTTATTATGTTAAATTTTAATTTCAGCTTGTATTTTATATATCTTTGTTTCTTAATTTATAATAAAAGTTTTATGAAAAAAATTACAACCTTGTTATTTATTTTATTTGCATTAAACAGCATTCAATCACAAAACTACCATCCATTAGTTAATGCACATTCCATTTGGGAAGAAGTTGACATCCGCTGCCCTACTATTTCGCAGCCTTGTATTTATACTTATATGAATTATTCTATTTTAAGCGATACAACTATCTATTTGAATCAAAAGGCATACAAAGTCTTACAAACATACAATCCCAATATTTATGCATTGATACGTGAAGATACGGCTAAGAAAGTACATTTATATTTACCTGATAATAATGGAATATTTTCTAACGACACCGGCGAATTTGTTATTTATGATTTTAATTTGAATATCGGTGATACTATGATTACAAATCATTTCAACACCACCATTATAAATATTGTTTCAGATAAAGACAGCATCACGCTTAATGGCGAATCCAGAGTTAGATTTACAATAAAAAGACCATTTAATGGATTTACTTATTACTGGATAGAAGGAATTGGCTCCGATATGGGTTTGTTGGGAAATTATTACATTCCGTTTGAAGGTTCTCATGAATTAATTTGCTTTCACCATTTAACGTTAGATTATATTTCGCCACAATTTACTGATTGCAATGGTTATCTTAGTATTAATGAAAACAATCTCCAGCCAATTTCCATTTCACCAAATCCTGCCTCCGATAAGCTTACGGTGAATGCTACAGAAAGTATACTACAACTAAGTATTTACACAATTACCGGAAAGCAAATAAAAACCTATCGGGATATTAACAATACAATTGATATTTCTGAATTGCCGAATGGGATTTATATACTTCAACTGCAAACCGAAACGGGAATAACTTACCGGAAATTTATAAAACAATAAATACTTCAAAAATGAAAAAGATAGTTTTAATTTTTACGTTGGTTTTCTTTGGATTAATTGCAAAATCACAAGTTTGGGGTGATTTTGGTTCAACATGGCATTACAGCTACTGGAATATTGGTGAAGGTGGTTTTATTAAGATTCAATTTTCAGGTGATACTGTAATTCAAAACAGAAATTGTCAAAAATTGGAATTCATGAAATACAGATTTTTCAGTATTCCAAATGCAGGAATGATATTTGCCGGAACTATTCCTATAAATACTGAATTTACTTCAGTTTCGGGTGATACGGTTTTTTATCTGGTTAAAAATAATTTCAGGATATTGTATAATTTTAATGCTCAGGTGGGCGATAGCTGGGATTTGGGTGTTGACACCAATGATAATTTTATGTGTTCAAAATCCATTGTTGTTGTGGATAGTATTGGCACTATGCTTATTAATAATAAAACTTTCCGTTGGTTGTATCTAAGATCGGTTGATAGTTCAAGTGTGGTTTTAAATGGAAAAGTAATAGAAGGAATAGGCTCTGTAAATGAATTCTTATTTCCTGTAATTCATAACTGTAATCCTGCAATTTGTCCTGAGATTGATAATATGCAATTTTTATGTTTTGGAAGTGAGAATATGGGAATATATAATCCATTAAATTCTATTTGTGAACCATATCTGGGTGTTGAAACCAATAGTTTTGATGAAATAAATATCTACCCCAACCCTGCCACTGATTTTCTTCAGATCGAAAACATAAGCGATAAAACTATCATTTCTATTTTTAGCATGGATGGCAAAATCCAGAAATCAATTACCTTATCTGATAATGGTATAGTAAACATAAATGATTTGGCTGAGGGTATCTATATAATTAAACTGCAAACGGAAACGGGAATTATTTACAGGAAATTTATAAAACAATAAATTTGATTTTATCTAAAAATTTGATTATTACAACGTTTTTGTATTTTTTGCATCTATATATTACAATTAATAATTTCAGAATATGAAAAAAATATTTACAACTTTTATTATCATGGTTTTGTTATTGATAAATGCAAAATCGCAAAATCCTCAACTTGCTATAAGTTTTCATTTTGATTCTATTTCATCCTATCAACCTTGCAATATTGTAAATACTACCAATTTTCATCTGGCTTTCTATGGTACGGCAACAAATATAAATCCGCTTAACGATTCTCTGATTTTTACAATGCATTGGGGTGATGGTACTATCTATTCCGATACTTTTAATTTTTATTCAAATTCGGGTGGTATGTATTGGTATGTTGATAGAGATTCCTGTAAACACAACTATCAATATCCCGGTATTTATAGTCTAACTTGTATTATAAAATCAAAATTAACTTCAGCTTCAGATACCATGATTTTAAATAATTATGCCATGGTAGGTACTAGCTGTGATACAATAACGGGCAAACTACACCAAGATACTAATTACAATTGTTTGTATGATATAGGAGAATCTGATTACTATACAAATTTACAGCTATATTATAATAATGATTTATTAAAATATCCTAACTATCGGCTAAATTATTTTAACGGAGGTTACAAATTTTACGTAGTCAATGGAATACCAGTAATGTCGCAATATAAAGTAAAAGTAATAAGTAATGGCAATAATAACACCATCTGCCCCGCATCAGGTAGCTATACTATAAATTCCTTGCCTTCAAATAATAATGATTTTGGGTTTCAATGTATAAATAATCAAACTGATTTATTTTGTAATTTTATAGGAGGTGGTATTGGAATACTATTTAATCAGTCTGGTGGTCTTTGGATAAATTTGAATAATGCTGGATGTAATTCGGGAAATGGCAAGCTTAAATTAATACTTGATCCAAGAGTTCATGCAGGTTCTTACTCTTCACCTTATTATCAAACAGTAATTCCAGCATTAACCGGAGATACTATTGTTTGGCCAAATAATACCTATATTGTTTATTACCCTACTTGTTATTTTATCAATTTAATCTCTAACCCTACTGTAAATATTGGAGATACTTTAATTTTTAAAACAATAATTGAAGGTGTTAATAGTGAAACTTTTCTCAATAATAATATTGATACATTTAAAATAGTAGCTAGAGCATCATGGGATCCAAACGACATTCAAGTTAATCCAATTGGTAAAATCCCCAATAATACAACACTTGATTATTATATTAGATTTCAGAATACAGGAAATGCAGCAGCATCAAAAGTAATAGTTATTGACACATTGGATGCATCACTAAACATTAATAGTGTTGTTTTTAAAGGAAGTAAACATTTGGTTGATATAGAAAAACTACAGGGAAATGTGCTAAAATTTACTTTTAATCCAATATATTTACCCGATTCGGGTTCCAATAATATTGGAAGTATGGGATTTATTGCATTCTCAGTAAATCCGACAGGCTACTTACCCATAGGAAGTCAGATTTTAAATAAGGCATACATTTATTTTGACTCCAACCCAGCTGTAATTACAAATACTGTCGTCAATACTATTGATTCTGCATCAAATGAACCAACAATTATAAATAATACAAAAAACAATATACTTCCATCAATCTACCCCAACCCTGCCACTGATTTTCTTCAGATCGAAAACATAAGCGATAAAACCGTAATTGCTATTTACAGTATAGATGGCAAATTACAGAAGTCGCATACCGTAGCTGAAAATGGGATTGTAAAAATAAAAGAACTGGCTGAGGGTATTTATTTCATTAAATTTCAAAATGAGAAGGGAATAGTTTGTAAGAAATTCATCAAAAATAAGCAATAGGGTGTGTTGTTAAAATCCTTACGTTGGATTAACCCATTTTACACTTGTAAGATGGGTTTTTTATTATAATTACAAGCTCTTTACAGTAATTTTTAAATTATATTCTTCTTTTCATGGTAATTTTTTGCGGTTTTTGAACCTCTTATCGTCGGGGAACATTCCGAAGCAAAGGACGTTTCGCCGACAATCATTAACATAATATAACGCTAAATAACAAGCGTTTATGACTTCAGATTGAATTAAGCCTATCTGAATTTTAAACTCTGCAAGGATTAAATGCAACAAATAGCTATATTTGCAGTGAATAAAAAGGATTCTTGAAAAAACATACTTCTTATGAATACAATCAGATATTTCCTGTTTTTTATATTTCTGATATTTCCTCTGATATTTTACGCTCAATCATCAGTTGAGAAATATAGCTGCAAAAAGGAAAAACCCGAATTATGGCGTTTGCTGTCAGATGAAGGAAAGTATAAAGATGCAATTAAAGTTATACTCGACAGTTTAAATGCAAATAAAACCAGAAACAAAAATGCGGATTACTGGCATATAGGGCAACTTTATGCTTTTGACAATGATTATAAAACAGCCATTGTTTATATAAAAAAATCATCAGGATTTTTCAACAGATTATTTGATAGGGAATGGCGATTGTATTATAAGGGAACTATTGCTTTTCTTGAAAGAAATAAAGAGAAACTGAAAACCTATAATACAAAACTATGGGAAAAACATAGCGAATATTATTATAAAAATGCCTGTACGTTAAATAATTTATATGAGAACTTTGAGAAACCATACAAAGAAGCATCAGTTATAACATGTAAATAATTTATTTGTAAAAATAAAAGGTTAAAAATATTACTGACAGGGCGAATAAAGTTTTCGTGACAGTTATAAATACAGTAAACTTAAAATGCAACAATTTGCTATTATTGCTGTGAATAAATAACGATTATTAGCTATATAAAATCAAAAAAATGAGAAAAATAATTTTAGTATTAAGTTTGATAAGTATATGCGTTTCATGCAATCAAACCAAGAAACCTGTAAATGAATCAAAATCAGAAAATTTAGTTGAGGAAAGCATCACTAATTCCGAAGATATAATACTTGCAGAAGTATTAATAGATAAAACTGCAGATTCTTCATTGGTTTTTAAAGTGACGAAAAACTGTGTTTTCTTTTCTCAATTTACAACAAAAGAATGTGATTCTATAGAAAAAGCAGATCCCGAAGCTTATGAAATATTTTCGGAGAATGCAAATAATAATGCAACAGATGCTTTGGAACTACTGAAGAAGTTAAAAATAAAAAGCTACTGGTCAGATAAAAGGTATATCAGTTATGATTCAGGTGAAAAAGTATATTTAATTGACACCCGTTTAAAGAATTTTGTTGGTAATTACTGTATATTGTTTAGGAAAGACTTAAAACCTGTGATAATTAAAAATGATTTATTACAGGAAGATTTACTATTAAAGTATTTTAAAGAATAACATTATTATGACAATTCGTGATTATTGTTTCATATGTAATTATTGACGGGGCAAACAAAGTCAACTTATCAGTTTTCGGCAAACCCCACCCTCCCAACTCCGAAAAAATCCTTACTTTTGCAGACAATAAAAAAGTACGCATGAATTATCTGTTGATAGAAAACCTTTCCAAATCCTACGGGGAAAAACTATTGTTTGAAGACATTACGTTTGGCATCGACAAAGGGCAAAAAGTAGCTTTGATTGCCCGCAACGGTGCCGGCAAAAGCAGCCTGCTCAATATAATCAACCAAAAAGATTTACCCGATAGTGGCAAAGTGGTTTTCCGCAAGGATATTCATATTTCGTACCTACCACAAAACCCCGAATTCGACGAAGATATTTCCGTAATTGATGTGTTGTTTAATACCGATAATAAGTTTCTGAATGCCATCCGTGAGTACGAACTCGCAATGGAAAACATCAGAAAAGAAGAGACTACTGAAAATCATCAGTTACTTGAAGACGCCATGCATAAGGTAGATACGTTGAATTGCTGGGATTATGAAAGCAAAGTAAAGGAAATTCTTACCCGATTGCAGATAACAGATATCAACCAGAAAATGGGTACCCTTTCGGGTGGTCAGCGTAAGAAAGTTGCATTATCAAAAGTGCTGATAGAAGATGCCGATCTTCTGATTATGGACGAACCTACCAATCATCTCGATATAGTTATGATTGAATGGCTCGAGGATTATCTGAAAAAGCAAAGCCTGAGCTTGCTTCTGGTAACCCACGACCGCTATTTTCTTAACAATGTTTGCGATTCGGTTATTGAACTCGACAACGGTAACATCTATCATTATCATGGCAATTACAATTATTTTCTCGAAAAGAAAGCAGAAAGAGAAACCATTGAACGACAGGAAATAGAAAAAGCTAAAAACACCTATCGCAAAGAGCTGGACTGGATGCGGAGAATGCCCAAGGCACGCACCACCAAATCGCAGGCACGCATCGATTCTTTTTATACGCTTCAGGAAAAAGCAACCAAACGCATTGACGATACCAAAGCCGAACTGAGCATTAAAACCGAACGCATCGGTGGTAAGATTCTGGAAATGTATAATGTTTCCAAGAAATATGGCGACAAAGTGCTGGTTAACGATTTCACTTATACTTTCAAAAAAGGAGAACGAATCGGAATTGTGGGTAAAAACGGTGTTGGCAAAACTACATTCCTCAACATGATTACCGAAAAGGTGATGCAGGATACCGGCAGAATTGTTAAAGGTCAAACCATCAGCTTCGGTTATTACACTCAGGAAGGATTAACCACTCACGAAGATAAGCGGGTAATTGAAATTGTAAGGGAAATTGCCGAAGTGGTTCGCCTCGACAAGGGGAAAGAAATTACAGCATCGGTTTTCCTTAATTACTTCGGATTTAACCATACCTTACAATACAATTATTATTCTAACCTGAGTGGTGGAGAAAGAAGAAGACTTTTTCTTCTGATGACCTTAATGCAGAATCCTAACTTTCTGATATTGGATGAACCAACCAACGACCTGGATTTATTTACACTCATGATGCTCGAAGATTTTCTGGAGCAATACCAGGGTTGTCTGTTGCTGGTTTCGCACGACAGAAGTTTTATGGATAATCTGGTCGACCATATTTTTGTTTTTGAAGACAATGGAGTAATAAATGATTATCATAGTACTTACAGCGAATACATGGCTGTAAAACTTAAAAAAGAAAAGCAACTCAAATCAGAGTCGAAAAAAGAAGAAAAACCCGTTGAACGCGAAAAGAAGCTTAGTAATAAACCATCCTACAAACAAAAACAGGAATACGAACTGCTTGAAAAAGAGATTGCAGAACTTGAAGCAGAAAAAGAAATGCTGTTCAGCAGAATGAACGAAGGAATAGCAGATGTAACGGAACTAACAAAAGCATCGGAACGAATTGCATTAATCATAAACTCAGTTGACGAAAAAACCAATCGCTGGCTCGAACTGA
>CAIZXK010000224.1 GCA_903936865.1 uncultured Bacteroidales bacterium
CCAACAAACCAAGGATGATCAGGTATTTCGACAATTTCAACAAGATTATCTTTTGGATTAATTCCAACAGCTATCATACCTGCTTGCTGATAAGCATCCATATATTTATTATTAAACTCATACCGATGACGGTGACGCTCTTTAATATCCAATATCTGATAGACATCAGCAACTTTAGAACCTTCTTTAAGCTTGCATGGATATTCACCCAAACGCATTGTTCCGCCTTTAGTACAAATTGTTTTCTGCTCTTTCATTATATCAATAACCGGATAATTTGTTTTGGAATTCATTTCGGTAGAATGTGCATCGGTATAACCCAATACATTTCTTCCAAATTCAATCACTGCACATTGCATACCCAAACAAATGCCTAAAAATGGAATTTTATTTTCTCTTGCAAATTGAATAGCAACAATTTTACCTTCAATTCCTCTTTCACCAAAACCAGGAGCTACCAAAATACCATGTAAACCATTAAGTTTTTCGGTTACGGTCTCCTTATTTATACTTTCAGAATGTATCATTTTGAGATTTACCTTGCACTGCAATGATGCTCCAGCATGTATAAACGATTCAATTATAGATTTATATGCATCCTTAAGTTCAACATACTTTCCAACCAAACCAATAGTAACCTCAGTTTTTGGATTTTTTAATTTGAATAAAAAATCTTCCCATTTAAGTAAATCAGGTTCATTTTCAATTGGAATTTTCATTTTGTTAAGCACCTGAATATCCAATTTTTCTTCACGCATTAAAACAGGAACTTCATAAATTGATTTTGCATCTATTGATTCAATAACACATTTTGATTCTACATTGCAAAATAAAGCAATTTTGTTTCTGATTCCTTCATTTAAAGGTCTTTCTGTACGACAAACGATAATATCAGGTTGAACTCCCTGCTCAAGCATTGTTTTAACAGAATGTTGGGTAGGTTTGGTTTTTAACTCACCGGCTGCCGCTAAATAAGGTATGTAAGTTAAGTGAATTACAACACAATTACTTCCCATTTCCCATCTCATCTGACGAACAGCTTCTATATATGGAAGTGATTCAATATCACCAACAGTACCTCCTATTTCGGTAATTACAAAATCATAGTCACCATTATTTCCTAATATTTTTATTCTATATTTTATTTCATCGGTAATATGTGGAATCACCTGAACTGTTTCACCCAAATAATCACCACGCCTTTCTTTTTCAATTACAGAAAGATAAATTCTTCCGGTTGTGATATTATTTGCCTGAGAAGTTCTTACATTTGTAAATCTTTCGTAATGACCCAAATCCAGATCTGTTTCAGCACCATCCTCAGTAACATAACATTCGCCATGTTCGTAAGGATTTAATGTTCCTGGATCAATATTAATATACGGATCTAATTTTTGAATAGTGACAGAAAATCCTCTTGCTTTCAACAGTTTGGCTAAAGAAGCAGAAATAATCCCTTTTCCGAGAGAAGAAGTAACTCCACCCGTTACAAAGATATACTTAGTATTCATTTCGTTTTATTATTTTGATATTTTTGCATTAAATAAAAAATAACAGCAAATATAAATAGTTGAATCAATTATTTATAATCCTGATTTATTGGTTTTAAAAGAAAACAATTGAAGAATCCATCAGATTTTCATTGTATTTTTAGAAGTGTACAAAAATAAAAAAAACAAAGGGATTACCGAAATTTAATTTCGGTAATCCCAATTAATTTTTGTTAATGAATTTATTCGCCTAAATAAGCTCTTAACAATTTAGATCTTGATGTACTTTTAAGTCGTCTTATTGCTTTCTCTTTAATTTGCCTTACACGTTCTCTTGTTAAATCAAATTTAGCTCCAATTTCATCTAAAGTGAGACCATGAGTCATTCCGATACCATAAAAAAGATTAATGATATCTCGTTCTTTATCTGTTAATGTAGCTAATGATCGCTCTATTTCCTTAGCAAGGGATTCTCTCATCAACATAAAATCGGTAAGCGGAATATCATCTGAAACAAAAACATCAATTAAATTGGTTTCTTCGTCCTGAACCAAAGGAGCATCCATAGAAACGTAACGTGTTGTAATTTTTAACACTTCAGCTATTTTATCTCTTGGAATATCCAATGCATCAGCTAATTCCTGAACAGAAGGAGCACGTTCGAGCCGTTGTTCCAATTTAGAAGTTTCTTTTTTTATTTTATTTAAAGAGCCAACTTGATTTAAAGGTAATCTAACTATCCTTGATTGCTCTGCAAGTGCCTGCAAAATAGATTGCCTGATCCACCAAACAGCATAAGAGATAAATTTAAAACCTCTGGTTTCATCAAAACGACGTGCCGCTTTTATCAAACCTAAATTTCCTTCATTAATTAAGTCTGGCAATCCAAGTCCTTGATTTTGATACTGTTTAGCAACAGAAACAACAAAACGTAAATTAGCTTTGCAAAGTTTTTCCAGTGCATCCTGATCACCAGATCTTATTCGTTGAGCAAGCAATACTTCCTCTTCAGCCGAAATCAATTCCTCTTTGCCAATATCCTGAAGATATTTATCAAGAGAAGCTGTCTCGCGATTGGTAATAGATTTTGTTATTTTTAGTTGTCTCATTGTATCCGAATTACTTAGTATTGTTAGTATTACATTCGTATAATATAATCTATCTGTAATTAATTTGTCAATTCTAAATCATACTACTCATTTATGCAACTCTCTTAATTAAAGTAAAATTAAGTCATTGCCTTACTAACAATTCAATTTACAAATTAAAGAAAAAAATGTCTTATAAAAAAGCATTTTTTTGCTTTTTATAAATTAATCACAAAATAATATGTTCTCCAGTCACCCGGATAGGTTCCAGTGATTAAAGTCTGACCTTTTTTATTGGTGAAATTTTTTAAATCATTAAAACTTCTAACAAGCTTTTTATCTACAGATGTAATTATAAAACCTTCTCTTATACCAACATTTTTAATAACAGAATTGTTCATTTTAGTAATCATTACACCATTACTTAAATTATATTGCGATAATTTTTCATCAGATAATGGTTCAATTGTAGCACCTAATAAATTATAAACCGGTTTGTCTTCTTTTTTAACTAAATCAGTTTTGCCAAATTGATTCTGTAAAACTACACTAAATTCCATTGGTTTACCTTCTCGTTCTATGGATAATACAATTTTATCAGAAGGTCTGTACTGACCTATATTTTCTAATAACTCTGAATTACTGTTTATATTTTTTCCATTAACTGACAATATAATATCACCTTCCTTTAAGCCAGCATTTGCAGCTGACCCATTTTCAATTACAGCACCAATATAAACCCCTTTTAACTCATTAAGTTTATTATTTTCAGCTAATTTACCATCAATTTCTGCAATAGAAACTCCAAGATAAGCACGTTGAACCAACCCATATTTCTTTAAATCTTCCGAAACTTTTCGAACAATATTTACTGGAATAGCAAAAGAATATCCAGAATAAGAACCTGTACTTGAAGCAATTGCTGCATTTATACCAATTAATTCTCCCTTTGTATTTACTAGTGCACCACCACTATTTCCAGGGTTTACAGCAGCATCAGTTTGTATAAATGATTCTATAGGACTATTGTTGCTGTTTTTTCCTAAAATATTGATATTTCTTGCTTTAGCACTCACAATACCAGCAGTAACTGTTGATGTTAAATTAAAAGGATTTCCAACAGCCAACACCCACTCACCTATTCTAACATCATCAGAATTACCATATTGAACAGTAGGCAACTCTGATGCATCAACTTTTAACAATGCTAAATCCGTTGATGGATCACTTCCAATTATTGTTGCATTATAGATTCTTTTGTCATTTAATGTAACTTCAACTTTATCTGCATCTTGCACAACATGATTGTTGGTTACAATATATCCATCAGTAGAAATTATAACACCCGAACCGGTTGCCGATAACATTTGTGTATTTGCGTGAGGATTGCTAAAAAAGCCAAAAAAATCTTCATATAATGAAGTTCTGCGCTGAAATTGTGTACGAATATTAACAACAGCATGTATTGTCATTTCAGCTGCTTGAACAAAATCACATCCCGGATTTATATTCCCAAGCTGATAATTAGCATACAGCGATGGAGTTACTGATTGATTAAAAGTTTGATTCTCAGATGATTTTTTTTCAAAATATTTATAGCTGCTTACAGCTATTAACCCTCCTCCAATTGCTGCAAAAAGCAATAATAAAAAAATTCTTTTCATTTCTTTCAATTTTTAAATTTTTTATTAACCTTTTAATTAAATATAAACTACTATATTACAATGCTTTAAAAATAAAAATTTGTTATAAAAATCTTATTTTATATTCAAAATAATTTGAACAAAAAAACGAAAAAACACCTAAAAAAGTTGCCAGGAATCAGTTAATATTTGTTAAAGAAGCTTTTGTATTTCATGATTGATTTTCAATCTCAACATCATTTTTTATAATATTAAAACTAAATTCATTAATTTTGTAAAGTTTTTTACAACACGAAAAATAAAAATGGGACAAAACAATAAATATTTATATTTTGCAATTGGTGTGATAGTTGGAATTTCAATTGGAGCTTCAGTAGTTTGGTGGATGCAAAATTATGATTTCAAAATATGGTTCACATTCTCTGGTAAAAATGATAATACTACAGAAATGACTCAGGATAATGAGATTAAGAATAATGGATCTACTGATAAACAAGATACCAAAAATATAAAAAATGATAAAATAAAAAAAAATACGATAACATTAAATCAATCTGATAGTCTGAAAAATGACTATATGAATGAAGTTGAAGACAATGACACAATGAATGTTGCCGAATTAAACAACAACAATGATATAATAGTTGCAACAGATGAGCTTTTATTTACAAAAAACTTTAAAATAGAAGGCTCTGGTTCAGTCAGTTCAAATGACAAGAACCTGGATTCATTATTGATAAATGACAAAACAAAAACAACACCTGGAAATACTCTAAAAGTTGAATTCTGGCGATCGCCAATAAATTATAAAGGGTATAAATATTTAAATAACAAATTGATTTTGTTTGGCATATATGATTTTGAAAATTTCCAGATTGAATATTTCAATAATAAATTATATATTTTCTCACAAAAAAACTATTATCTGATAGAGAAGAATAATGATTTTAAAGCATTAATTCCTTTGAATACAAGAAAATAATAGAATTCCTATAATGAATATTACATTTTCAAAATATCACGGTGCAGGTAATGATTTTATAATCATTGATAATCGTAATAATAATATTGTTTTAGCCAATTCAGAAGTTAAATATTTATGTAACCGTCATTTAGGTATTGGTGCAGATGGACTGATGTTGCTAAATACAGATAACGAATATGATTTCAGGATGGTATATTACAATTCGGATGGAAACGAGAGTACAATGTGCGGTAATGGTGGAAGATGCATCACTGCTTTTGCATCAAAACTTGGAATTATTAAAGAAAATGCAAGCTTTATAGCTATCGATGGTATGCATACAGCTGAAATTATTGAAGACCATGATGAAATTAAAATTGTGAAACTGAAAATGAGCGACGTTTCAACTATAATAAAAAAGGATAATTATTTTCTTCTAAATACTGGATCTCCACATTATGTTGAATTTGTTGAAGATGCAATTACTATAGACGTTCAAAAAAAAGGCAGGGAAATAAGATATAATAATCTGTTTGCTCCGAATGGACTTAATGTGAATTTTGTTGAAATTCATGAAGATTACTTATTTGTTAGAACTTATGAAAGAGGTGTTGAAGATGAAACTCTTTCATGTGGTACAGGAGTAACTGCATCAGCTTTAGCCTATAGTTTTCAAAAAGATATTCAAATCGTTACTATTGAAACAAAAGGAGGAAAATTATCTGTTTCCTTTGAAAAGGAAAATGATAGTTATAAAAACATACATCTGCAGGGACCTGCAACTTTTGTTTATGAAGGTAAAATTCAGGTTTAACAGTAAAAAATACAAATATCTATATAATAACAGCTTAAAAAGCTTATTATAAATTATAATACATTAAACGGTTTTCGTTTTTAATAAACAATTCCAACTATTTAAGAACTCCTCTTTTTATTTAATAGAATATTTTTTTTAATTTGAATTACTTTCAATATTTCTAATTACAAACTGATTATCAAACATATCCAAAACTATATTTTGATCTGAAGTAATTTTTCCAGATAATATCAGTTTAGATAATTCATTAAGTATATATTTCTGAATAACTCTTTTTAAAGGTCTTGCACCATACTGAGGATCAAAACCCAGATAAGCCAGATGTTCCAATGCATAATCAGTAGCTTTGATGTTAATATTGTTTTTTTTTAGTAATTCGTCTAATATTTTAAGCTGTATTGTTACTATTTCTCTAATTTCCTTTTTAGATAAAGGATTAAACATAATAATTTCGTCAACACGATTCAGAAATTCTGGACGTATAGTCTGTCTTAATAACTCCAATACATCAAATTTGATAAGCTCAAGTTCCTTTTCACGATTAGATCCGTTAATTTTACTCATTCCTTCTTGTATCAAATGCGATCCTATATTTGATGTCATAATAATAATGGTATTTTTAAAATCAGCAGTTCGTCCTTTGTTATCAGTTAATCGCCCTTCGTCAAGCACTTGCAGCAAAACATTAAATACATCAGGATGTGCTTTCTCAATTTCGTCCAATAAAACCACTGAATACGGTTTTCTGCGAATGGATTCAGTTAACTGACCACTTTCTTCATAACCAACATAACCCGGAGGTGCTCCAATCAAACGAGAAACGGTGTGTTTTTCCTGATATTCAGACATATCTATCCTAACCATAGCATTTTCGTAATTAAAAAGAAATTCAGCCAATGCTTTTGCCAGTTCTGTTTTGCCCACACCAGTTGTTCCCAGAAAAATAAAAGATCCTATGGGACGCTTTATATCCTGCAATCCAGCTCTGCTGCGACGAATTGCATCTGCTATTGCTTCAATAGCATCATCCTGACCCACCACTCTTTTGTGAAGTTCAGTTTCCAATGACAATAGTTTTTCTTTTTCACTTTGCAACATTCTGCTCACCGGAATGCCAGTCCAGCGTGAAATTACCTCGGCAATATCCTCACTTCCTACTTCTTCTTTTATCATTGCCTGGTTTGCCTGAAGTTCCGAAAGTTTTTCCTTAAAGGTAACTACATCCTTTTCGGCTTCTTTAATCAGGCCATATCTCAATTCTGCAACTCTTCCGTAATCACCTCCACGTTCGGCCTGTTCGGCTTCAAATTTAAAGTTCTCAATTTCCTTAACCTTCTGTTGAATTTTTTCCACCAAATCCTTTTCTGCCTGCCATTTCGATTTCAAATGATTACGTTCATCATTAAGATTTGCAATCTCTTCATTTAACTGTGCTAATTTTGAATTATCATTTTCTCTTTTTATTGCTTCTCTTTCAATCTCCAATTGGCGAATCCGGCGTTCAACTTCATCCAGTTCTTCTGGAACCGAATTAATTTCCAATCTTAGTTTTGAAGCAGCTTCATCTATCAGGTCAATAGCCTTATCGGGCAAAAAACGGTTGCTTATATATCGTTGAGATAATTCAACAGCGGCAATAATAGCTTCATCCTTAATCCTAACCTTATGATGAACTTCATAACGTTCCTTTAATCCACGCAATATAGAAATCGCATCTATTACATTTGGTTCATCAATTAAAACCATCTGAAAACGACGTTCCAACGCTTTATCCTTTTCAAAATACCGTTGATATTCTTTAGTTGTTGTAGCCCCAATTGCTCGCAATTCACCACGGGCAAGTGCTGGTTTCAATATATTAGCTGCATCCATGGCACCTTCGCTTGCTCCAGCACCAACTAATGTATGAATTTCGTCTATAAAAAGAATCACTTCGCCCTCAGAGTTTATTACTTCTTTGATAACACTTTTCAATCGTTCTTCAAATTCACCTTTATATTTGGCGCCGGCAATTAATGCTCCCATATCCAATGAAAAAATTTGCTTGGATTTCAGATTTTCAGGTACATCCCCGCTAATTATACGATGTGCCAATCCTTCAGCTATAGCTGTTTTGCCAACACCTGGTTCTCCTACCAATATAGGATTGTTCTTTGTTCTTCTCGATAGAATCTGAAGTACCCTCCTGATTTCCTCATCACGACCAATCACCGGATCGAGTTTGCCGGTTTTTGCCATATTGTTCAGATTCAACGCATATTTACCTAATGCATTGTAAGTATCTTCTGCTGTCTGGCTATTAACTGTTGATCCTTTTCTTAGCTCTTTAATTGCCAGTATCAAATCTTTTTCAGTTACCCCATTATCTTTTAGCAACTTGGCAGCTGTATCTTTTTGGTTTATTATCCCAAGCAATAAATGCTCAATAGAAATAAAGTCATCTCCAAATTCCTTCAAATAAGAAGTTGCTTTCACCAATGCCTGATTGGCGTCAGTTGTAAGATAAGGATTTCCACCTACTACTTTTGGTAAGGATTCTATGATTTTATTAATTGTTTGAGATAAAATATTAATGTTTACATTTGTTTTCTTTAGCAGAAATGGAATTACGTTTTCATCCACTTCGAGTAAGGCTTTGAGAATATGAATATTTTCAATTGCCTGATTTTGGTTAGCCATAGCTATTTGCATTGCTTTTTCTATAGCTTCCTGCGATTTAATTGTATAATTATTAAAGTTCATTCTATTCTTTGTTTCTTTATTCTTTACAAACTTAATACCAATTATAGAAATAAGATAAAATACTGACAAATTGACAGGTATTTATTTTTTAAATATGACAAAAAGTCAGATATAATTAACTGACTGTATTTCTAAAAATTGCTTTTTCTTCGTTAAACTTCAATTTAAAAATTCATTAATAACATTAGTAAACTGTGGCTTCAAAAATCTTGTTCGTCTTCAAAAATCTAATTTTTAGAATACTTTTGAAAAATTAAGTAAAATATCATTAACAAAAATAATGAAATTGAATAAAATAAACACAATTATTGAATTTTTAATCAAGCAGTGGAAATAATTTGTAAATTTGTTACACTTTTCGGTATAAAAATAAATTGATTTTTAATTTGCACATAAGAAAAATAAAAATGAGTTTTTGATTCCACTTTAAATCACATTTTAAATTATGAAAAATTTCTGTATTCTACTGTTATTATCTTTTTTTACAACAAACCAAAGTTTATCGCAAACCTCAAATGATTTGCATTTTACAGAATTAGCCAGTAGATGGGATGAAGCAATTCCATTAGGAAACGGGATGTTGGGTCAATTGATATGGCAGAAAGGTAATAATCTTCGGTTTTCGCTCGATCGTGCGGATTTATGGGATTTGAGACCTATTGATGAATTAAAGAAGTTTAATTTTAAATGGGTTTGCGAACAAGTAAATAAAAAACAGTACGATACAGTTCAGAAACTGGGAGATCAGCCTTATGAAAAATATCCAGCACCAACAAAAATACCAGGTGCAGCACTGGAATTTGACATTTCTGCTTTTGGCAAAGTGAAATCTGTCCGTTTATTTATAGACAAAGCTTTATGTGTGGTAAAATGGGAATCGGGCAGAACTTTACAAACCTATATACATGCTACATTACCAATTGGTTGGTTTAAATTTGAAAATATGGATTCAACAATTGAACCCATTCTCATACATCCTCAATATGCTACAGAGATTAAAGAAGAAAATTCATATAATAGCGTTGAACCCGCAGGTCTTGCATTATTAGGTTATACTCAGGGTAAAATTTACAAAAAAGGTTATAGTTATACTTACATTCAACAAGGATGGAATGGTTTCGAATATGAAGTAGCTGTTAAATGGAAAAGATCAGAAACCGGAATTATAGGATGCTGGAGTATTTCTTCCAACTATAATAAAAACAAAATTGATGAAGCCGAAAAAGTAGTAAAAAATCAAATGAAAAAAGGATTTGATTACGCTTTTAAATCTCATACCAACTGGTGGAAAGAATATTGGGAACATTCAAACATTTCGATACCTGATAAAATCATTGAGAAACAGTGGTATATGGATATGTATAAATTTGGTTCCGCATCACGTAAAGGAGCACCTCCTATTACTTTACAGGCAGTCTGGACTGCTGATAATGGAAGTTTGCCTCCTTGGAAAGGGGATTATCACAACGATCTGAACACTCAGCTAAGTTATTGGCCATCATACACAGGCAATCATCTTGCAGAAGAACAAGCTTTTACAGACTGGTTATGGTCAATCAGAAAAAAAAGCAATGTATTTACCAAACGCTACTTTGGCACAGCAGGATTAGCAATACCAGGTGTTTCTACATTAACTGGAGAAGAAATGGGTGGTTGGATACAATATTCATTATCTCCCACAACTTCGGCATGGTTGGCTCATCATTTTTATTTGCATTGGAAATATAGTATGGATAAAGCATTTCTCACTGACAAAGCTTATCCCTTTTTAAAAGAAGTCGCATTAATGCTGGAGGAACTTACTGTAATTGAGAATGGTATCAGGAAACTCCCCTTATCTTCAAGTCCTGAAATAAATGATAACAATATAGATGCATGGTTTACAAAAACTACTAATTATGATTTATCGCTCATAAAATGGGAACTATACGCTTGCATAGAAATGGCAGAATATCTTAATTTAAAGGATGATGCCAAGCGATATAAAATACTATTGTCTGAATTTCCCGATTTTAGTTATACAAAAGAAGAAGGTTTTTTGATTGCACCTGATTTCCCTCTAAAAAATTCACACAGACACTTCTCTCATCTGATGTCAATTTATCCTTTGGGGTTAACTGATATTTCTAAAGGGATAAATGATAGTGTGTTATTGATTAATTCATTAAAAAATCTCGAAAAAGTTGGTGTGTCAGGTTGGTGCGGATATTCCTATTCTTGGTTAGGCTGCTTATATGCCCGTTCAAAACAAGGAGATAAAGCTGCCGATTCATTAAATGTCTTTGCAAATTGCTATTGTTCGCCAAATAGTTTTCATTTGAATGGAAATCAATGTAAAAAAGAATACAGACCATTCACATTGGAAGGAAATTTTGCTTTTGCTGCTGCTGTTATGGAAATGCTTATACAAAGTCATACTGGAATTATTGAAATATTTCCTGCCATTCCATCAAATTGGAAAGAATTGTCTTTTAATAATTTAAGGGCACAAGGTGCTTTTTTAATAAGTGCCGAAATAAAAAATGGATTGATTACCAAACTAATAGTTAAAAGCGAGAAAGGTGGTTTGTTACGTTTAAAAATACCAGGCAGAGAAATAATTGAAAAAAATACAAAATCAGGCGAAATCCTGAATTTCTGACTGATACCATAAAAATATTACAAAATAACTTCAATCCAAAAAAACTTCGCTAGACTAATCAGAAGGATGAATACCACTTAAATATAAGGATGATTGAATATTCTTAAAATGATAATTATTTTATTTACCATCTTCACCTGTAATAAAATTCTTGTATTTATTATACAGGAATGAAATTATCAATAAAAGAATCCCCAATGAAACAAATACAATGGTTTTTGAAATGGTATCCAGGTATGAAATATCGTATAGGAAAAGTTTTAGTAATGTTACTGCAAATAATGCGATTGCTCCGAATCGTAAATGCTTTTTCTTTTTCCATATTCCTAATACAATCATTAACAAGGAATAAGTTCCCCAAAGGATACTTAACCCAAGCTTGTATGATTGCGTTGAGTGGGCAATATCCATCCAGTTTATTAATTCGCTGCTTACTATCCATATTATAGTAAGATAAAGTAAAATATCAAAAGCCAGCATATACCTTTCTTTAATAAATTCCTGACGTATATACTGATATATAGCCATAAATAAGGCTGCTAATAAAGCAAAACTTATATATCTGATTCCAATAGTAAAAACATTTCCATTACTAAATCCATTAATTGTTTGCTCCAAATAACTTTCACGAAGCTCACTTAGCTTGTATAATCCATCAAGTAGAAAAACAAGAATCACAAAGACATTTAAAACCAGATTTATAGCACCTAATTTTGACATCTTTATCATTTTGATATTTACAAATGATAGTAAGGTTAAAAACAATAGAGAATAATTAATAAGCCAAATCGTTTTAAATTTCTGTAATTCAGAAATACTGTAACTAACAGAACTACTATGCCTATAAACTTCATTATCGAGCATGCGGTTAAAATAGCCTGCAATTTCGATAAAAAATGAAGCATAAATTACAAATAAAAGAATGGCAGGCATACAGAAATTAATGATTACTGATAAATCTCTTTTGTTTTGGTATGCTTGAGAAAAATTTTTGTTTTGGTTAACTATATTAATAAAACCAAAAGAACCAATAAATAACAAAGAAGACAGAAAATTGACATTAAACAAAGGAATCATGATATTAAGCTTATCAATCTGGGTACTGTAATTAATCTTCCAGTCGATTAATATACCCAAAAATGCAAGTAACATCAGTGGAAATGAGAGTTTTTCATAAAATGGAATATTTCTGGTTCTGCCAATCCAAAATAACAAGGCAGCTTCTCCAACCCATAAAAGTGTAACCCAATTTCCATC
>CAIZXK010000225.1 GCA_903936865.1 uncultured Bacteroidales bacterium
AACCAGGCTAAAGCATTTAAATAATATATTATCAACCATATACCAATTACTCCCAAAAACCACCAACCTGTTTTTGCGATGTTTTCCAAAATGGTGTAAAAACCTAACTTATAAACTAAATAGCCAAGCATTCCTACACCAATCAGGAAAAACAATGTCTGATAATTAAGAAACTTTGATTTCATCTTATTCATTAACTGCTTTACGAAACATATTTTTGCTGATAATTTCCTGACGAACAACCATGTAAATTAGCATAACATTTAGAACTGTAAGTTCAAAAATCCAATATAACAAAACATTATCCAAAAACATAGCTACAAAAAGTGCAATCGCTCTTGTATTAAAAGTAAGCATATTGGTATATTTCATTAAAGGTTTGTTCAGCTGACGAAATTCAATTGCCAACCATTCAGGTACAATTCCTTTGTACTTTTCATGTATAAGTTTCATCAGTTTTTGTAGATTCTTCGATAAAATTTCCTGTTGAGACGTATAATTCAGATAAATACGAAGCCAAAGCTTATTCCAGAAATTCTTTGTCCAACTAATCTGATTGAATTCATTTCGTACTTTTACCGAATTATCAAACTCGCTACCATCCTTCCCTTTGATAAAAAACAAATGTGCATTGCGATAATAATCAGCCATGGCAGCCTGAAATGAATGGAAAAATCCTGTAATAGCTGCTAAAATAAAAATACTAACTGGATAACCTTCATTTATAAGACGTAAAGAAATAAAAAAATAAATACTTATAAACCAAAGATTTCCAGCCAAACCATCCAATACTCTACCTAATCTGCTTTGTTGATTGGTCATTCGGGCAAGCTGACCATCTGCACTATCCAGCGTGTTTGCCAATATTAGTAAAAACATACCGATAATATTCATTTTTAAATCTGAATACAAGAAAAAATAACCGGAAGCCACTCCTAATATTATACTTACTATTGTTACCGGATTTGGCCTAATTCCCAACTTTTTGCAAAGCAATGCCCATTTGAATCCAATTGGACGATTAAACCAGATATCAAGTGTTTCTTCTGTATCTCTTGATTTTAGCGTCGATTCGTAATCTGTTTTTTTAGATTCCATATTCAAATCCTCCATTAATTAACCTGCAATTTTATTTTGACAATTAAAAGACTGATTTCCTTCTTTTTCTTTTATATAAACAGTTGCCATATTGAAAATTAATTTTGCAATATGTTTTGAAGCAGCATCCCTGATTGGTGCAAAACTAGGCCAATCGTTCAAATCTATCAAACACAGACTTCCATCCTTACGAACTATTACATCACCTCCATATATATAAATTCCAGCTAGTTGCGCCGATATTTCTGCCATTATCTGCAACTCTTTCACATCAAATTTTGTATGATTATTACTGTTTACATTCTTCTCAATATTAAACTTTGAATGATTGGTGTCGAGCAAATTAAACCAATGGAAATATCCGGATTCCCTAACACCATAAAATTTAATTATATCTCCATATATATGTTCCATTATAACAGCTTCCTTAATTCCTCTTTTTTCAAATTCAGAGATAACATTATTTGCTTCAGCAATACTATATGCAAGTACAACATCCTCTTTATGAATGGCATGTACATCTCCACGTTTTATCCAGACAGGATAGTTTTCAAACACATTCATTTCTTCCCAAACTACATCATTGGTTTTTACGATTATAGATTTTGGATAAGAAATATTATGTTCGAGCAATATTCTAGTAATATTTGCTCTGTAACAATTATTTATTGCAGTTCCGGAATTAATTACCAATGCACCATTTTCGCCCATTCTGATTAGTTTTTCAACAGAAGCTGGATTTCTAACCATAGAAAAGAAAATATTCCCATTTACTTCAGAATTAAGAAATTTCTTTTCATCCATTATTTCAATAATCGCTCCTAAATTTCTTAACTCATCTGCTGTTTTTTGAAATATCATTCCATCGTTATTGGTATGGTTTGGTGAATAAATTTCACCTCTTGATATTCCTGTAATTTTTATAGTATTTCCCATATTTCTAATTATTTACATTAAAAATGTTTCTGCAGTTTTAATATCATATACATGATCAACATCTATGATTTTTGAGAATTCAAAGAAACCAATATTTAATTTTGCTTTTAATAAATCGCGCTGAAAGTTTCTCATTCTTTGGTTTCCATTCGAAATGGATTGTTCCAAAATCTTCCAAATACTTGGTTTAAAATAATAAATTCCACCTGATATAAATTGTGAATCTGATTTTATATCCGAAAATTCAACTATTCTATCTTCTATTGTTTTAATATATAAAGGTTTTTCATCATCTTCATAAGAGGTTACGCCCATCACAGCATCTTTATCTGTTTGTTTTGATGCAAATTCAATAAACGTTTTAAATTCATTTTCTTTAAAAATTGTATCAACCGTTGTTACGCAAAAAGTTTCATTTCCAATCAATTCTTTCATTTCAAACAAACTATGCATTGAACTTGGAGTTGATTTTATTTTGATAATTACAGGGATTTCATAATTTAATGATTCAATATATTCTTTAACTTCAGTAATTGATTCGTTAATAATGATAATTATTTTTTGTGCATGCATTTGTTTAAATACATCAAGTAATCGCTTAATCATTGCAATACCATTGATTTCAACCAATGGTTTAGGTAAGTTGATTCCTTCATCCGATAAACGACTGCCTTCTCCGGCTGCTATAATTGCGTAATTCATTTTATTTTTCTATTTGATGTCTAATACAAACATTTGTTTAATTGCAAAACATTAAAAAAAAGAACAAACATTTGTTTAATTTTAACTAAAAAAATATTATTGGTTCTTTTCTGTCGAAAACCCAGTAATCCCATATAAAAACAATTCTGCCAATGTGTTGCTATAAGTATCATAATAATTATTGTCGAATTCTATTTTATAAATCTGGGATATAAAATTCTTATGAGTAAAATGCGAAATCAACATACTCATCATGGCAGGACCCAAAATATGTGTTAACTCATCCTTACAAAAATCTATGCAAAATCTGGTTGATATCTGATTTCCGATTTCCATCATCTGATGGGTTTTATTTACTTTAAGTTCATATACTTCAGGCACATTATTTGGTAAATCGCTAAACCCAATCAAACAAATATTTGTATGAGTTCTTATCATATCTACAATATTTCTGAAAAGTCTTTTTATACTTTCTTCTTTTGAATCAGTTTCAACAATAGAATTTTTCAACGTACTGAACTGCATGTCAAAAAAACGATTGAGAATTTCAATAAGAATACCTGCTTTACCTCCAAAATAATAAGATATCATTGAAATATTTACATTGGCTTTATTGGCAATTTCTCTAACTCCAACCGAATGAAAAGCATTTTCAGCAAATAGCTCAGCACTTGCTTCCACAATTCTCTCAAAGGCATCTCCCCATATTTTTTTATTGTTTTCCATAGTATAGTTAATATTGCAAAATTAAAGCAAATAAATCAAACAAACGTTTAATTGATAATATTTTTTTTGTTATTAAACTGTTATTTTAACTATTGAATGATTTAATAATAGGCATATATTTGATTTTCAATCAAGAAAACTATTTCCATTAAATAAAATATATACGTTGAACTATATACAAAAAAAACTAAGAATCAGACTATTGATAAACTTAATCCCGCAAAAAAAATCCTTGCAAGCATTTTAAAAAAGTAAATGAAACAAAATATTTTATCTTTCTTGAATTAAGTATGTTATTGAATACTAGAATATTGCTCTAATGCTTTCTGTGCAGCTATCCTTCCTGTCTCTATTATTTCAGAAGCATTATAAAACTGAAAAGCACCATAAGTATTAATTGGAATATCAATAACAATATCAGGCTTATACATTTCCTTTGACATCTTGGCAATTTGTTGCATCATCATCACAGCAGTCTGATATATCAATGTATAATAATTCAATTGTTTATCAGAATCTTTTGTAGAAGAACGAAATCCATTTTTCATAATAAATGGGAAATGATGCCATTCGCTTTGAGCTTCTTCGCTTAGTAAATTATGACTTTTGCTTAGTTTTTCAGGAGTAAAAACTGCATTTACATCAACTGCAATTAATATTTCATCATCATCTCTTTTAACACGGTTTATCGGCAGGGGGTTTAAAACGCCACCATCCACCAATACCAATTCATTTAGTTTGAAAGGAGTAAATACAGTAGGTATCGAAATTGATGCCCTTATTGCGTCAATCAAGCTCCCTTTTTCAATAACAATTTCCTTTTTATTAATAATATCAGTAGCCACGGCTTTAAATGAAATATTCAGATCTTCAATATTTACATCAGGCACCAGCTTATTGATTTCCTTAATAACTTTATTCCCTTTTACCAATCCGTTTGAGCTTAAGGTAAAGTCAATCAGATTAAATACTGCTTTCTTGTCGAGTTTACAAATCCAGTCTCTGAAGTTGGGTAAATTGCCCGAAGCATAAATTCCACCAACCAAAGCACCCATCGAACTTCCTGCAATGGATTTTATTTCAAATCCTTGTCTTTCCAGCTCTTCTATTACACCAATATGTGCAATACCTCTAGCACCTCCACTTGATAAAACTAAGGATACTTGCTTTTTCATTTTATAATTTTTTAATTAAATAACATCACTAGATCGAAATCCAGTTAAAACATATCTTTAAATATAAATACAAAGATACTATAGTAAAACTAAAGTATTGTGATTAATTGTTTATTATAGTGAAATGAAGAGCTTACAATTAAAGAAACTGGAAATAAAAAGCGAGTGAAAATCAGGAGTTCATAAGAACCACACCTTTTGCCGCCAGACCGTTCATCT
>CAIZXK010000226.1 GCA_903936865.1 uncultured Bacteroidales bacterium
CTTACAAGTATTGGAACTTTGTTTGCTTTTGTTCTGGTTTCGGGAGGTGTATTGATTATGGATAACAAAAGGATGGGAAATACGCTGAAAACTGAAGGCGGTTATCGGGTTCCATATATTAACAGCCGTTATGTTCTGCCATTGGTATGGGCATTCGTGCTGTTTGCCTTACTATTCTTTAATGCAGATGGAGTTTTAAATTACTTTAATTTTCGAGGTAATCAATATTCTGAAGGATTTTGGAATGTATTCAAACATCAGATTCCTATGGTTGGATTTATTATAATAGCGATAATACTTACATTTTATGCAATAAAAAAGCAATCTTCTTTTATTCCGGTTGCAGGTTTGCTTACTAATTTGTATCTGATGACCGAACTTGGAATAACAAACTGGTTAAGATTTATAATATGGCTTGTGATTGGTCTGTTACTTTACTTTGTTTATGGAAGTAAGCATAGCAGATTAAACGAAAAGCAATAAATCTGATTATTTTTAAATAAATACATCCTGATTTCAAGTTATTCATTAATTTTACATTAAATAAAATTCATATTTTAAATTAAAGGTTTCTATGTCTTGGTTAATTGTAACTGCCTTAATATCATCTGGAGTACTTGTTGGTTTTATTAACACACTGGCTGGTGGAGGCACCATAATTTCGATTTCATTATTTATGTTTCTGGGATTACCTGCAACTATTGCCAATGGAACCAACCGGATTGCTGTGTTATTACAAACACTGGTATCTTCAGCAAGTTTTAAAAAGCAAAAAGTTCTCGATACACGAAAAGGATTGCTGTTGGGTATTCCAACAGTAATAGGTTCAATTATTGGTGCAGAAATAGCCGTTGATATAAATGAAAAGCTTTTTGAACAGGCTATAGGTGTTATAATGCTGATAATGATGATTTTCATTGTTTACAAACCACAACAATGGCTTAAAGGAAAACAGGAACTTCTTCAGCGTAAATTAACGCCGGTTCAATTTTTAATTTTCTTTATCATAGGTCTTTATGGAGGTTTTATTCATGTTGGAGTCGGATATTTTATATTAGCAGGGCTGGTTCTTAATGCTGGTTACGACTTGGTGAAAGCCAATGCTTTAAAAGTTTTTATTGTATTATTGTATGCTCCTTTTACCATTATAGTATTTATTTATAACAAGCAGATAAATTATGAATATGGATTAATACATGCAATCGGAAATATTATTGGAGCATTTATAGCTTCAAGATTTGCAGTAAGTTGGGGTGCTAATTTTGTACGTTGGGTTATTATTGTAATTATATTGCTTACATCTGCACAAATGTTTGGTATTGTTGATTTAAAAAGTTTTTATTTGCAAACACTAAAATAATCCGGTGAAATTTTAATTTTGTAAAATAAAACAATTAATTTTGTAAATAAAAATTTCAATAATATTTAAAATGAAAAAATTAATTCTTTTATTTGTAGCCATATTGTTTTCAGTATCGGCATTTTCACAAAAACTTGCAGTAAGCGATGTTCCGCCGCAAGTATTAAATGATTTTAAAGCTAAATTTGCTGCAGCAAAAAAGGTTAACTGGGAAAAAGATAAAGAACATATTAAAGTTGTGTTTCTTAATGATGAAACCAAAATGAAGGCAGAATACCTGAACAATTCCTGGAAAAAAACGGAGTATGAATTTAAAGCTGAATATACACCACAGAAAATTAAGGATTATGTTAAGCAATACTATAATTTATATAAAATTAAAGAAGTGGTATTCTCTGACAATAATTTAGGGGAAAGACTTTATGAAGTAAAAATTGAGAAAAAGAAGAAAGATAAACTGGTTTTAATTTTTGATATCAGTTCAAATTTCTTACGATTAGGTAATTAAATTAATAGTTGGTTTACAATATATTAATAATTAGATATAAAAAAAGCAGGTTAAAAAATAACCTGCTTTTTTTCTGGAAATTTATTTGTTTATTCTTTCATTAGCTTACCAGCACCAATTGTAGTCTGTGAATTAACAATCCTGAAAATATACATTCCTTTTTGCAATGTGTTTAATGCAATATTTTGATTATCATTTTCCTGTATTTTTCTCGAAATTATAAGTCTTCCCTGTAAATCGTAAAGCTGGAAATAAGCATCAATTCCATTCAAATCTGAAGTTTCAACTGTAATATAATCAGTTGCAGGATTTGGATAAACTTTAATATTAATATCTTTTCCGATTTCTGTTACTGTTAGATTACAAAGCGGTAAATATTCAATACCGGGCGAACCAAATTGACATCCATCCATCCAGCTATAAGGACTTGTTGGATTAGCATTTACATCCACAAGTTCTAAAGTCCAGCCTAAACCATTAGCTTTTAATGGCCATGGAGCTTTGTCTTTATAATACATTGACTGGTAAATTTTTCCTGCACTATTATACAATCTTAATACTTCTTTATCACCATTTAAGCCCCAGTTAAACTGACCTAATTTTTTTATAAATGCATAAGCTCCGAACCTGAAATTAAATTGGGCTAAATCCTGAACCAGAACAAGATAACTCCAAGCGGAAATTTTTGTATTTGCAGGAAAAATAAATGCATGATCATCCAATCCATCTTTAAATACCCAATTGGATAAATCAACTTCAGAACCACTGTTATTATACAATTCCACCCAATCGCCAATAGGAGTGTTATCAGCAGAATTGTAATTAATTTCGTGGAAAATTACCTTTTCAGCACATGGTTGAATATAAGCACTTCCAGGAGAACCTCCCATACATCCGCAAGTCCAGTTAGTTCCAATACCTGGGTTTGAATTTGAATTAATTATCTGTAATGTCCTTCCATATCCTTTTGCACAATCTGGCCAGGTTGCAGTATCACTATAGGAAAATCTTATCATCACATTGTCCTTATTATCAGTTAAATGTATTTCATCTCCTTCTTCATTAAATACCATTCCTGTTGATCCTATTTTATTGAAAACGAATGGAAATTGAGAATTGAAAATATTTGTATCATTAACCAATACCAAATAGGAGTTTGGATTTATTATTGTACCTGTTGGGATTGTATAAGATTGACTGTTAGATATTTTTTTAACTTTCCATCCACTGATATTCATTGCAACCGGACTATAATTGAATAGTTCAATCCATTCTCCGGAATTACGGGTTGGATCAGATTTATAATTCAGCTCGGTAATTGCTATATTAGGTGCAATCTTGAAATGGGCAATAAGTGTATCGCCTGTTACAACATTCCTGATAAACGTCATATTGCTATCGGCAGAAAAGGATAAACTTTGTTCCCAATAATCAAAAATATAACCGGGTTCAGCAATAGCAACTGCTTCTATTGGGTTTCCAGCCAAATAAGTTCCACTCCAGTATTGGTTGGTAGGTGGCAAGGAATTAAGTTTTACTTTACCCAAAGTTGGTTGAGCAACTCCAATGGTAATCTTAGCTAAATTAGGATTCGTTATTCCAAATTTATTTAAGATATAACCTTTAATGTTATCTTGTCTTTTATTAATAAAATCTTTTATTTCTCGAATACCTGAATAAAATTTAGCCGTATCATTCGTTTTAAATGTATTATTCATTCCCGGATCAGTTGGAAACTTAGAACAGGCACGTGGTATTTCCGATTCAAATTTTGTATAAAAGTCGTATAACACCTTATGCATACTATCTTTGTGCATGCAGGTATTAAATAAATCGTAGAATTTATTAATGAATTGTCTTTTAAAATCAGGATTATCCAGAAACTTCCTCAACATCATTGAATGATTGTTTGATGCACTCGGATTAATTGCAGTATCCAACGTATTAACATAAAGTTTATCAGAAATGGTTCCCTGATCAACATCATGTAATTGATAATTCCATTTGGCATCAGTAATTCCCCTGGGTTTCCACAATTTTATATTATTAATCCATGAACTAATCCAGTCATCATTTCCGCTATATATTTCTACAGCAAAATAAGTCATAAAATTGTCAACATTCCATTTACTTTTTGCAACATTATAATTTGTTGTTGTTGTAAGATTAGCATTTGTAAAGTAATTTATCATATTATCAAATTCGGTCATATTTCCATTAGCAGCATAATCACTGCCTGATGTTCGGATTTGATCAATGCTGTCCTTATTAATGTCTGAAAGATCCGATAAAAACTTTTCATCTCCTTTTTCCCTGATATGATAAACACCCCAATACTTTCCATTCAGATAGCAAACGACAGTTCTGGCTGATGTTGAATAAATTCCGGTATTGTAAGTTACCCTGTGCATGTATTCATCTCTTATATGAGCATCCATCCAATCGGAACCTGCATTTCTAAGCACAAAATTTTTGAATTTTGTTTTACTTCTTTCGGGAAATAATTTATAATCCACTTCGGCACTATCATATAAGGCCTGAACTTTAAAATCAAAACTTTTCTGTGGTTTTGCACGGGTATAATTTCCAAAAATACCAATCAAACCATCCGTTGAAAATTGTTTTACACGATTGGTATCATAAAATTCAATATGAGCTGCTTTTTCCCAATCCTGCCAGAAATTTGCATTTTTGTGTGGGTAGCTAGACGCTGCATTCGGACCTTCTACATATATGCCTGTATTATAATCATATAAATCAAGCGAGTCGATTGTTAATGAAACAATTGGTAGAACTGTTGGGCAATTGATGAAATATGTGGCAGATGCAATTCCTCCGACGAAATACAATCCGTTATCGCTGAATACTCTTGCTTTTAAAACTCTGGTTGAATCAATTGTAATAGGACCTGTATAAAGTTTATCTGTTATCTTGGGTACATTTCCATTAAGTGTATATCGAATACTTGTTAATGAAGAGTTTTTAGTAATGGTAACGGTTTGTTGGGAATTGTAAAAGCCAGAAGCTAAGCTAATAACAGGTGTTTCAGTATATCCGTTGTAGGCAAGACTGGTATTATTAGTTTGGTTTGGAGTTGCAGGATAAACGGTTCGGAATAATCCTGTTCCATCACCACCCGTATTTGGTTGTGCATTTCGACGGGCATAGGATGAATTATATTGCATATTTCCAAGTACAACCTGATCAACCAAAGATGCTGATCCTATGGAGCTTGGTTTTGAAAGCAAAATAGTTTCTCCTAGATTTTCAATTTTGAAATTTGTATGGAAATAATTTGGTCTGTAAGGAAACCAACTTGGAGGAGGAGTGTAGGATGAAATTGATGCTTCCTTGTTTGAAATGAATAAAAAAGGGATAGCTGATAAATCGGAAGATGTTGCACTTTTATTATGAACCTGAATGGAAAGAATATTAGTTCCATTATGTAAATATGCTTTCCATTGGGTTTTTGAAAAAAAGTAACTTTCCGGCTTACCTCCAGCATTATACATACTGGCTTCATAATCATTAATAGCGGTTGCATTCCATGCGGGTGGGGTTCCTAAAATGTTTTTTCTGGCTATTTCAATTCCATTAATATAAGCAACAAAAGCATCATCATAATCAATGCTAAAAACCATTGCACCAATTTTTGAAGTATCAGCAATTGTGAATTGTTTTTGCATAAAAACGGAAATTGTACCTGCTGGTGCAGGTGTAGCATCATCTCCATCTCCATATCCTATTCCTCCAGCACCGGATTGCCAGCCATTATTCATAAAAGCATACCAGATGGAAGCTGCACTTGTAGTTGTCGTATTTATCAGATATTTCCAGCTATCAGAACGGTTTATAAGCATTTCCCAGTGATGAACCTGAGTATATCTGTCTTTTCCAGAAGCGAATACCAATACCCTGTCATAATCGGCACCGGTTTTTTTTCTTAAGATGTGCGAAGGGAATTTCCATTGAAATGGTTTGCTGGGATCATCACTTAATCCAAAACCCTGTAGATTGGTATCAGTTGTTGTACTTAAGTTTACTATTTCTATCCAATCTTCGTAGTCACCATCTTCATCCTGGATAGTATTTCCGTTAACTGACTGAACTTCATTGATTTTAATTTGACATTGCACGTTTGTTGAAACAAGTAATGCAAAGAGAAAACCAAATAAAGTGTAAAGATTTTTGTTGGTCATATTATTTTTATATTTATTTATTA
>CAIZXK010000227.1 GCA_903936865.1 uncultured Bacteroidales bacterium
AGGAAGAATTTTAATAATATATTAGTTAAGTATTTCAAATAAAATTAGTTAATATAAATAATAAAAAAATTGTTGATCTGGCAACGTTGGAAACACACAATCCTACTATCGTTCACAATAACAAGTCGTTACAAGCAATGTAACTGACGTGGCGAAGCTGTGTAAATCAACGATAAAATGAAATAGTAAAGCAATATTCAGTAATCGTGCTTTATTAATTTTAAACTAAATTAATTATTACTGTGTTAATTTTAAACTAATATACGCTTTATAAAAAGAATATAGAATTAAGATAATATTACCTTAATTTTTTTAAATTTTATGATTAAAAACATCATCTTACATATCGGAGTGCACAAAACAGCTTCTACCACCATTCAGAATACGCTTTTTAATGAACGGTCAAAATTGGCTGAAGCTGGTATTTTGTATCCTGAATTTAAATTAGGTGACGTAGTTATCAGCAACCATTCAATCCCTTTTTACAGCCTATTTCATCAAAACCCTGAAAAATATCATATCAATAAAAGTATTGGTTTAACAAGCAACGAAGCTATCCAAAAACTTCATCAAGAGTATCTCCAGCAACTCAGTGAGCAAATTAACAGTTTCGATGGAGATACACTCATTATTTCAGGTGAGGATATTTCTCTGTTGGAAGCCGATGAACTCGTTAAACTCAAATCTTTTTTAATAGAGATTACTAATCCTAATGTAATTTTCAGGGTAGTGATGATGTGCCGGCATCCAGTAACACGCTTTAGAAGTAGTTTGCAGGGCACAATAACTATTTTTGGTTTGCCAATGGAAAAAGCCATACAGTATCGTCTTCAAAAAACTCAACAATATCGAAAGTTAACCGACAAATTACTCGATGTATTTGGACGGAAAAATATTATTCTCATAAAGTATGAAGATACAATAATTAATCCTTATGGACCGGCAGGGGCTTTTTTAGCACTCATTGACAAATATCTGCCTGAAAAAATCAAACCGATATTAATTTACGACAATCAGTCCCGGACTTATGAAACCGTTACTCTGTCAGATGCTATAAACCGCACATTTCCTGAAACTCTGGATTTTGAATTACACCCCGAAAGAATGGTAGCCCTGAACGCTTTTTTTGCAGGAATGCCCGGACAGAAATTCATGCTCCCGAAAGGCCTGAGTGCAAAAGTATGGCAAGCACTTTCTGAAGACGTAAACTGGCTTTGTATGGAGTTTGATCAGCAACCTTATGTTTTTTTTAATGAAGACCTACCTTTAGCATCAGACATCTGGAATGGAGATACTCTTAAATATTTTAAAACTGTTTTTCCCAATTTTTCAGATTTCCAAAAGAAAGTTTTTCTTGACGCACTATTAAATGAATTGAATGACAAAAACAAAATTTTTACATCTAACAAAGTGCAGGAAATTTTTGAGTTTGTACTGTTTTATTCAAAATATCTTCAAACTGGCTCACGGATAACTAAATTCAAATACTTTTCGCGGGCGATTGGCTTTTCACCAAGTCTGAAACTAAGCCTACAACATATTATTTCTAAATTTTTTGATTATTCTTTCATTTACTTTTCGCTGACCGAACTCAATCCTCGAATGAAAGAGGAAGAAATAGGTGTTTTGAGTAAATATCTTAAATCTTCAAAACACTACCTCGAATTCGGTTTAGGAGGAAGTACAATCCTTGCATTAAAACACTCCAAAGCAAGAGTGTACGCCGTGGATTCAGATAGTGTATGGGTAAAAAGAATAATGCAATTTTGGCTTGTTCGTTTTTATAGCCTGTACCGGCTGAAAATTTATCATGTAAATATCGGACAAACAAAAGAATGGGGTTTTCCGCTGTCGGAAGAAAAATCAGCTACATTCCCCGATTATTCTTCAGGTGTATTTAAAAAACTTAAATCCCGAAAAATTGACCTTGTACTCATTGATGGACGTTTCAGGGTTGCATGTGCGCTACAAACAATATTAAATTGTTCTAAAAATCAGGAATTCACTATTCTTATTCACGATTTTTATACCAGACCGCAATATCACACCCTTTTAAAATACATCACCGAAATCGAAAAAACTGCAGATTTGGGTGTGTTCGTCATTAAGCGTGACATAAATTTACAGCAGGTTTTTTTGGATTATGAGCATTATAAATATATTTCTGAATAATTTAGCAATCAATGAATTTTAGCATCATCGGTTGAAGTAAAAATCAGCTTTTAATATAAAAAATATGAATAACCAATATGAAAATCTTGTCAACCAGATTCGAAGCAAGAATTTGACCTATCTCACAAAAGAAAGACTTCAAAGCATTCTTACTACCATTTCTTACATAGAAAAATCAGAAATCTCTGGTGTTTTTATTGAGGCTGGTTGTGCGTTGGGAGGCTCTTCAATAGTTATTGCTTCATTAAAAAATCGGGAGCGAAGGTTTTTAGTTTATGATGTTTTCGGGATGATACCAACTCCTTCAGAAAAAGATTCGGCAGAAGTCCATAATCGTTTTAAAATAATTAGAGAAGGATTATCGGAAGGAATTGGTGGAGAGAAGTACTATGGATATATAGAAAATTTATTAGAAGTCGTAAAATCTAACTTTGAATCTTTTGGAATTAATACCGAAGAACATTCTGTTTTATTCATCAAAGGGCTTATTCAGGAAACAATGAAAATTGATGAGCCTGTTGCTTTCGCCCACATCGATGTTGACTGGTACGAAGCTGTGATGTTTTGCTTAGAAACCATCTTCCCGAAATTATCAATCGGTGGCTGTATAATAATTGATGATTACTATGATTGTGATGGCTGCAGAATAGCAACGGATGAGTATTTCTCACAGTTCAAAGGTCATTATACTACTGATTCCACATCTGGTTCCTTTAAGATTACCAGGATTAAACCTGAAGAATCCAGCACGGAAAATAAATCAGATAATTTATTGAAATACAATGAAATAAATATTGAAGATTTTCTAAAAAAGTATTCGGGACAAAAAGTTGTTTATTGCGCCAACACGGGAAATGCAGGCGATGCTATAATAGCTCATGGTACTTTCCAATTATTTGAAAAACTAAATATCCATCCTGAAATAATCAGACATACTGATGTTGTGAATGACAGAATTATTTTTTATGCAGGTGGTGGCAACCTGGTCGAAGGCAAATACAAGGATGCCTATCATTTTATTAATAACAATTACCGGCAAAACCGGGAAATTATCCTGCTGCCGCATACAGTTCACGGTTATGATGAATTATTGCTTTCAGCGAACAACCTGACTATATTTTGCCGTGAAAAAATCAGTTACCAATATTTATCTTCAATAGGTTTTTCGCCCAAAAAGCTTTTTCTTGCACACGACATGGCTTTTCTGTTAATGCAGAAAGAATTTCAAGAGTTTCTTCAAAAAGGTGAAGGTATTGCAAACTGTTTCCGTACCGATCAGGAGAGTACAAGAGCCTTCGAAATTCCAAAAGATAATATGGATATTTCACTTTCATGGAATGGCGAGTTGTGGCATCGTCCAGATTTTGCCAAAAACGTAACGCACAACCTTGCCTGTTATCTGAGCGCATTCGAAACCGTGAAAACCGACCGGCTTCATGTAGCCATTTTAGCAGCAATCATAGGAAAAATAGTTGTATTGTATCCAAACAACTATTACAAAATCAAGGCTGTTTATGAGTTTTCGATGAATAAAAAGTTTAAGAAAGCAACCTTTCAGGACATTATTCAACAAAATGAACAGATGACCAGAAAGCCTGAAAATAATGAAAAGGCAAAACCGGATTTTAATGAAAAAACAGATTTGGAGAAAGCCTGGAGTCTGATTGCCAGATTAGAAATTGAAAATCAAGCCTTGATGAAGGTTTTCGAAAGCCGGTCATGGAGGTTGACCCAACCTTTGAGGAATATTAAAAGGTTGTTTTTTCCAAATAAAAGTATTTAAAAAAAAATCAATTTTCTTATGTCATTTAATTCGTCACGATACTATTTGCTAAAAGAGGTTGAACAATTTGCCAGGTCAATTCCTGCAAATGCTCTTGTTTTGGACGCTGGTTCCGGATTACAGCCCTACCAGCATTTATTTGCTCACACACAGTACGAATCGGCTGATTTTGAAAAACTTGATATACCATACACTAATACCACCTACTTATGCGACCTGAGTAATATTCCTGTTGAAGACTACAAGTACGATTGTATTATTTTCAATCAGGTGATGGAACATTTGCCTGAACCCGGAGTTGTTTTAAAAGAGCTTCACCGTGTATTAAAACGAGGTGGAAAACTGTTTTATTCTGGCCCGCTTTTTTACGAAGAACATCAGCAGCCTTATGATTTTTATAGATTTACTCAATTTGGGCTCAGGTTTTTATTTACACAACAAGGTTTTGAAATTAACCGAATGGAATGGGTGGAGGGCTATTTTGGAACAGTAGGTTACCAATTAGATAGAATGGCGTTTTTTTTACCCGGAAAACCTAAAGAACTTGGAGGTGGTTTTAGAGCTTATCTGTTGATTCCTTTTTTGATTTTAGTGAAATTTTTTAGTGGTATTTTATCACCAATTTTCCACAAACTGGATGTCAGTTATAAAATTACGAAGCAAGGTTATCCTAAGAATTATGTCCTTATTGCAACTAAACCCAGTAAGTAACCATATCGATGGCAACACTATATCTACATATCGGACATGGAAAAACAGGAACAAGCTGGATTCAGGCATGTTTAAGGTTAAACCGTGTATCGTTGGCCAACAAAAGTATTATTTATGCCAAAGGTGAAGACCATCTGATTGATGAGCCTTATATTATAACATCTGGTAATGCCTCCAATTTGTTTGAATCAAAAACAGCATTTGAAGAAAATCTAGCAATAAACGCCAATGTAATTGGCAAAGACTTATTATATTCCAGCGAACATATCCCTGAATGTTTCATTTACTCGAACGGCGAGGATTATATTGAAGAAATTGCAGCCAAGCATGGTTTTGATAAAATCAAAATCCTTCTTTTTGTACGTAATCCAATAAGCCTTGCAGTTTCGATGTGGCAACAACGCACTAAACGCCGAGGCAATCACATAGTTACGCTATCTAACCTGCATGAACATCCTGATATTGGATGGGATATCATTTTTAATGTCGAAGATTTGATGAACCGCCTGAGAAAATGTAAAAACGTAACACTTACTATCAGGAATTATAGCAATTGCTCTGACAAATTGATTGACGAAATTGCTGACTGGCTGGAGGTTCCAATAGAATTATTGAATATTCCTTCAATTAAACGTGTCAACCGTACACCTACCTGGTCGGAATTGGTTTTTCAAAAATCGCTCAATAAATTACTTGGTAGGTCAGGTCATTTATTTTCGGATCCACTATGTGAAAGGTTAACAGATATTGAAACTGAAAAATTGTTGCCTCCCATAAACGTTCAAAAGGCAATCTGGTCTATTCTTAGCAAGACCATCGAACAATTGAATGAGCAAATTCCTGAACAACACCGCTATCAGTGTGATATTATGAATCCTGAGCCGTTGCCTGAAGTTTTAACTTTTAACCTTCATCAAATCGAAATAATTTCAGAAAGTTTAGGCAATGAAATACTTGGGCTACGTTTACAACTCGAAAATGCTCAAAAAACTATTTTCGAACTGAAAAACGAAAATGCAATCCTAAAAACCGAACTTACAAAATCTCTCGAAAATAAAAATACACTCACAATCTATCCAAATATAATTAAACGGATAAAAATGAAAATTTTAATATCAATTAAACAAATACTCAGATAAAATGCTGATTTCAGTTATTATCCCCAATTACAACTATGCACAATACCTTGAACAGTGCCTTCAAAGCTTGCTGGAGTCAGATGTTGATAAAGACAAAATGGAGATTATTGTGGTAGATGATGCCAGTACTGATAATAGTGTGAAGGTAATAGAAAAGATAATGCTGAACAGCAAATTCCCGTTTCATCTTATAAAAAATGAAACAAATCTGGGGCTGATTCTGAGCAGAAACCGTGGAATTGCTTATGCCCAAGGAAATTTTCTTTTTTTTCTTGATTCTGATAATTATATTAATACAGAATGTATTAAAATTCATACAAACACACTTCAGCAAAACCCGGATGCAACAGCTTGTTATGCTCCTATTCAAAACTTTATGAATAGCACAGGTGAATACTGTGGCCTACGCTCAAACCAAGCTTTTGATTATCAAAAACTACTTGAAGGACCATACATTGATGCAATGGCGATGTTCCGTAAAAATGAACTGAATGAGGTTGGAAAGTACGATAATAAAATGCCATATTATGGATGGGAAGATTACGAACTTTGGTTAAGATTGGGAAAATTAAACAAAAAGGTTATTTTCGTTGAAGGTGAACCACTTTCGTTTTACAGAGTGCATGAATTAAACAAGTCACAAAATTATAAAGACGATCAGTATAACCACCTTGTTTATTACCTGAAACAAAAATATCCAATTAAATTAATGCTTTATCAATCCGATACTTTGGACAGCCTCATCCAAAAAGGATATTTTGCTCAGCTATATTTTAAAATTATAAATTCTGAATACGATGAAAAGCAATCAGTGATAAAAGAAATTACAAGTGGTATAAAGGAAATTTCATTCAAATTCGACAAATCATTATTTATAAAACAATTAAGGTTCGATCCACTCAACGATTACGTTTGTATCCGGATCAATACCATACAATTCATAAACCAAGGAAAGCCACTGGATATTGAATTTAAATTATCATCAAATGCACTTTTTTCTGAAAACCGGGAATACTTGTTCGACACTACCGACCCTCAGGTATTTATCGATTTCCCTCTTGAAAAGAGTGTTGAGTTAGATGAATTTATTATTGATCTTGAATACCTTCAAAAAGGGTATGGAATTACAGAACAGTTATTAAAACATAAAAACAATGAAATTGAGACTATCAAAAATAAAACACTCATTTTAAACAACTTATTACAAACAGCTGATTATAAAAGGGATTGCTTAGAACAAAAATTATCTGAAAACAATATTACCATACAAAAACAGGCTGAAAAGATTGACTTACAAAGTGGTTTACTTAATACCTTAAAAACATCAAACTATGAAATATTGAAGCAATATAATAATCTTGAAATGCAAATAGGAAGACTTGATTCAAAATTAGTAAACATAAAAAAGAGTTTTTCTTTTAAACTTTTCAGTTTATTGAATATTTTACTCCTGGTATTTAATCCACTTAAGTTCATTGGGCTAATTAAAAGAAGGTTAAAATCAAATAGAAACTCTATTCTTATTAGACAAAGCGATTTTTTTAATACAGATTATTATCTGAAAAACAATCCGGATGTAAAACAAACGGAAAAGTCCGCTATCAGGCATTATCTTCTATATGGAGGGTTTGAAGGGCGAAAACCATCAGAGAAATTTGACAGTGCTTCTTACCTGGCAGAAAATCCAGATATTAAAGAAAATGGAATAAATCCATTAGTCCATTATTTGAAGTATGGAAGTAAGGAAGGTCGCTCAATGCATTAATAACCTTCTCTTTTGATTATACTTTGTACCCATTTCGCTGTGATATTGTCAATGCTACCAGTGCTTTTTTAACATCAAAACGTTTTTACAATAAAAAAACGGGAAGTCTTCAGCGTCTAAAATACAAAGTGTCTAAGGTTTTTTAATTAATATGATATACTTAATTTTTTAAGCAAATTATGCTCAACTG
>CAIZXK010000228.1 GCA_903936865.1 uncultured Bacteroidales bacterium
GATCTGCATTACTTTATTTTATGTAAATTAGCAGTTTTAATTATAATATTTAATAAAACGAAAATAGTATAATTAATAGTATTAAATAGAAATAAATATGATAAATTTTGAAGCATTGTTCAATATTTCCTATGGGTTGTATATTGTTTGTTCGGGAGATAAAAATAAAGGAAACGGATTTATTTCAAATACTGTATTTCAGGTAACAGCTGAACCAGCCAAATTTGCTGCAAGCTGTAATAAAAATAATTATACTGCAGAATTTATTCAAAAAACCGGAGCTTTTTCGGTTTCTATTTTGCATACTGATGCTTCAAGTGATATTATCGGAAAATTTGGATATAAGAGTGGTAAGGATTTTAATAAAATGGATAACATTCAGCTTAAATACGGAGATACCGGAGTTCCTATTGTAATTAGTGATAGTATTGCTTATCTGGAATGCAAAGTTGTACAAACAATTGATGTGGGAACACATCTGATTTTTATTGGTGAGTTGATAAATGCTGAACTATTGGATGAAACTAAAAATCCGATGACTTATCTGCATTATCGTCAGGTAAAAAAAGGAGTTGCTCCCAAAAATGCTCCGACTTATATCGATAAATCAAAACTTGAAACAAAACCTAAAGGAATTGTATCAAAAAAATATAAATGTACGGCATGTGGTTATATTTATGACGATGCTGTTGAAAGTATAAAATTTGAAGATTTACCCGAAAACTGGGAATGCCCGGTATGTGGTTCGGAAAAATCTGACTTTATAGAAGTTTAACAATCAAATAAATAATGTTATGACAAAATCATTAAAAGGAACACAAACAGAACAAAACCTGCTTAAATCATTTGCAGGAGAATCACAAGCAAGAAATCGGTATGAGTTTTTTGCAAGTGTAGCAAAAAAAGAAGGTTACGAACAAATTGCAGCCATTTTTATGGAAACATCTAATCAGGAAAAAGAACATGCTAAACGATTCTTTAAATTTCTTGAAGGTGGTATGGTTGAAATTACTGCAATGTTTCCTGCCGGAATAATCGGAACTACAGTCGAAAACCTGAAAGCTGCCGCAGAAGGTGAAAATGAAGAATGGACAGATTTATATCCTCACTTTGCTGAAGTAGCCAAGGAAGAAGGTTTTCCAGAAATTGCAACTGCTTATAAAATGATAGCCAAAGTGGAAGCTGAACATGAACGCAGATACCTTAAGCTTTTACAAAATATTTCTGAAGATAAGGTATTTATGAAAGAAGGTAAAGTATGGTGGAAATGTTTGAATTGTGGTTATGTTTATGAATCACTAAAAGCATTGGAAAACTGTCCCGCTTGTCTTCATCCTAAAGCTTATATGCAGGTAAGGGAAGATAATTACTAAAAATCGTATTAATTAAGAAGTACGTTTATTATAAACTAATTAATCTTGCCTGATAATAAATTAAATTTTAGTTTATTATCAGGCAGGTTTTTTTATTTAAAATTGGCCTTGATTGCTTAATAAATTTGTTTGTTATCATTTATTCATTATTGCTTAAATGTTTTGTATGTTAAAATTACGTAACTTTGCAGTCAAATGAATTTTACAGAACTCAATCTTGATAAGCATTTACTAGAAGGCATATCATATTTAGGCTTCGAAACAGCCACTCCGATTCAGGAGAAAGTAATTCCGGTAATTCTCGAAAACAGAGATTTAATTGCTTGTGCCCAAACAGGTACTGGCAAAACAGCCGCATTTGTTTTACCTATTCTTAATAAATTAATAGGAAAAACAGACAATACCATTGATACATTAATTATAGTGCCAACAAGAGAATTGGCAATACAGATAGATCAACAGATTCAAGGATTTTCCTATTTCGTTTCTGCAGGTTGTGCTGCAGTTTATGGTGGTGGCGATGGAAAAGACTGGGATATGCAAAAAGATGCACTAAAAAACGGAACAGATATTATTATTGCAACTCCAGGTAAATTGTTGTCTCATTTAAATTTAGGATATGTCAACTTCAAACACATCAAACATTTGGTATTGGATGAAGCCGATAAAATGCTGGATATGGGTTTTGCTTATGATATTCAATCTATTATTTCTCATATACCACAGGATCGTCAAACTTTAATGTTTAGCGCAACAATGCCTGAAAGTATCCGGAAATTAGCTAAGAAAACCTTGAAAAATCCTGTTGAAATTACATTATCTATTTCAAAACCAGCCGAAGGAGTTGATCAAAAGGTTTATTTAGTAATAGAAGATCAGAAAGTAAAATTAATTAAACATTTATTGCAGGAACGCAAACATTATGATAGCATTCTTATTTTTACTTCAACAAAAAGTAAAATTAATGAAATTGTAAATGCACTTAAAAGATATGGATTTCCTGCACAGGGTATTTCATCCAATCTGGAACAGGATGAAAGAGAAGTGGTTTTAAATGAGTTTAGGTCAAAAAAAATTAGAATTTTAGTGGCTACCGATGTTATGAGCAGGGGAATTGATGTAAAGGAAATAAATATGGTTATCAATTTTGAAGTACCACATGATGCTGATGATTATGTTCATAGGGTTGGACGAACAGCAAGAGTTAATGCTAAGGGTGAAGCCATTACACTGGTTACACAAAAGGAAATGCATAAACTTAGAAGGATTGAACAACTTATACAAACTAGCATTCCAAGAATTAAATATTCTGAAGAATCCAATGGCTTAGCTAAGCAAGTAGAAAATGAATTAAAATCGAAAGATCAAAGAAAATTTATTATTAAAAAGAATCCCATAGTTTCCTGATTTTTATTTTTTATTTTTTAGTGTCTAAATAAGTTGGTTTACATTTGAATTAAAATTAAATTAATTTTTAAATATTGTTAGACTGTATCTGATTTTTATTATTTTTGTAAAAAACATTTTTAATACTAGTTTCGTAAAAGCTTCTTAAATATTGAAACAAAATAGGTTATGGGTAGAAAAGACAGAAAATACAGTGAAAACACAAAAAAACAATCACAAGAAATAGTTAACAGGAAAAGTTCTTTAAATATATATATACCAGCATTTATCTGCTTTATGTTAGCTTTTATGCTTTATGCAAATACGTTTAAACATGGTTTTGTATTGGACGATTATGGGGCTTATGCTGATAACTGGGTTGTAAAAAAGGGAGTTGAAGGTATTCCAATTATTCTGAAAACGACGTATCGATATGGCGTTAGTTTATTGACTGATAATTTATACCGTCCATTCTCGCAAATTATGTTTGCTGTTGAATGGCAATTATCTCCAAATAATCCACATTTAAGCCACTTTGTAAATGTATTGTTTTATGCATTATCATGCTTACTCTTGTTTATTGTCTTAAGAAAATATTTGAGCAAATTACATCCGCTTATTCCTTTAGTAATAACCTTGCTTTATGCTGCTCATCCGATACATACTGAAGTTGTAGCCAATATCAAAAGCAGGGATGAAATCATGTCTTTTTTCTTTTTGATGCTCACTCTTTTATTGTTACATAACTGGTTTACAAAAAATAATAGGTTAAGTCTGATAGCTTCATTACTGATGTTTTTTCTTGCTTTTCTTTCAAAAGAAGGAGTTATAACCATGTTGTTTTTATTTCCGGTTATTGGTTGGTATTTAACCAATGCCAAGCCAAAAACTATTATTTCAGCTTCGCTGTTACTTATTATACCTGCCTTATTATATATAATAATAAGGCAGCAAATTTTATCTGAGTATAGTTCTTCATCTTCAATTTCTTATGTAGATAATTTTCTATTGGGAATACCTGACGCTGCAACCCGTTTTGCATCTACCATAATGCTTTTAGGAAAATATCTTCTACTTTCAATATTTCCATATCAATTGGTCAGTGATTATTCATTTAATCAAATACCAATAGTGGGGTTAGGTAATATTGGTTTTATCGTATCTTTTTTAATTTATCTGTCAATGGGTATTTATGTTGTAATCAATTTCCGTAAAAGAAATATAATTGTATTTGGAATATTGTTCTATTTGATTACGCTTAGTATTTATAGTAATATTCTGATTCCTGTAGGTACTTCTTTTGGTGAACGTTTTATGTTTTTGCCTTCATTGGGTTTGTGTATTGCTTTCGTTTTACTTATTGCCCAATGGTTAAAAGTCGGAGAAAACAAAAAGCAAACAGAATTAGAAATATTGAAATCAAAACCAATATTTGCAGGTATTATTATATTGATTTTATTTGCATTTAGTGTTAAAACTGTTGTTCGTGCTGCAGAATGGAAAAGTCAGGAAACATTGTTTGAAAAAGATGTAAAGCGATCACCCAACAGTGCTCACATGCGTCTATATTGGGGACTTACACTTCGTGATAAGGCAATGAAAGAAGATGATTTGCAAAAACGGGATGCAATAATGTATCAAGCTGTTGCCGAATTTGATAAAGGTTTATCCATATACCCAACTTATCCTGATTGTTATGAACAGTTAGGTCTGGCCTGGTACAGATTGAAAAATAATGAAAAAGCTTTATTTAATTATGAAAAAGCTTTAAAGCTGAATCCAACAAAAGCTGTTACCTGGAGTAATACCGGTATCATTCATTTTGAACAGGGAAATTTACAAAAAGCTATGGAAGTTTATAAAAAAGCAATCAGTCTTGATCCAAACTATGCAGATGCTTATTTTAATATGGGAAGTGTATATGGAATGCTTGGAAAATATGATGAAGCCATAGTTGAATTTAAGAAATGTATTCAATTTGATCCAGAGAACAGCAGGGCTCATCAATTTATTGGAGTTACTTATCAAAATTTAAAAAGACCGGAAGAGGCAAAACCATGGCTCGAAAAAGCAAAGGTATTAGAAGAAAGAAAAGCTTTCCTGAAAGCTAAATTGAAATAGTAAAATTGAGATACAAATGTATCGAAATGGCTTAATAGGCTTCCATTAAGTAAAAATTTATAATAATTACCTTTGAATTAACTTCAGATTTATTTAGTTACTAAAGGCTATTTATTAAAAATTGTAGTTTATACCAACAATAAAATCTATTCCCGAAGCACTGGGATCTAATAGTTTGTTTCCAGTTAATGGTATTCGAATGCTACTTGATTTATATTTAAAAGAGGTATAATAATATTTTAAACCATAATTAAGTGACCATCTATCACCAAGATTCATTTCAAAATGTAAACTAGCATGAAAACCTGATGCAGCTTTATAGTACCATATATCGTCATATCCTCCTGCCGAAATCTTACTGCTATTGATATCGAGAACATTATACCAGTAATAATCATAACCTGCACCAATTTTAAAACGCATATTTTCGCCATCTTTAATTGGTAAAATAAATGAAGGAGTTATCGATACATACGCTCTTTCAAAAGTAGTAGTTGCATTATTTAAATAGGGAATAAGCATACTAACCTGATAATGAACTTCGGCAGCAACATCCAGATACTTGTTAAATTCACGTCCATATTTTAATCCTGCAGAATATCCACCACCAAAACTAATATAGGAGGTATCTCCATTTGTCATTGGATAAAGACCAATTCTGTTAAAACCAACACCTATCCCAAAATCCATCCCAATTCTGTTTTTCAAATGGAAATAAATATTATCTTTTGCACTAATTTCATGCATCTTACCAATACTTACTCTTTTGGAAGCTAATTCGGTATCCATTTTAACCAATTCGGGTCTTGAAGTCCAGAAACCCATGTTTATCCAAAGTCTCAGATAATATGTTTTCCCTTCTTCAGCATTTATTTCAATAGTTGATTCGGGGTTATTATTGATATTTAATGTGTATTTCCCGGGAAAACAATTATATACAAAAAATGAATTGTTCTTAATTCGTGTCAACAGACTGTCATTTGCAAAAACTTTATAAATAATCGCTGAACCATAAAAGCTATTCTCACGATAAATAATGATTTTGCATTTTGGAGAATCACCAGCAAAGCTCGTATTCAAAAACCCAATAAACAAAGCTAAAATGAGCAGTATCCTTTTCATATTATTTATTTTTATTTTACTTACTCAACTTACGCAAGTTGATTAAATTATTACAAATCAGATATAAAGCAGCTTGTTTGTTTTGTCATATTGCTGAAAAAAGTAACTTATTGTTGTCAAACATATAACAAAAAATATGCTGTACAACAAAAGTACAACAATTATTTTAGATAGTAATGACTTTTTTATTTCAAGTGAAAAAGCTATAAATACAATTTTAACTATTTGACATTTTTTAAAAGTTTCAGAAAAACAAATTGGAATAGAAAGCAAATGTAACAATGAATATAAAAATCATCAATTAGTTATTGCTTCTTTTGATTTTTCCGTTTTTTGATGTATCTATTGTATAGAGTTTGCAGAAATCAGTTTTGTTTCCAGTTTTAAGTTGCGGTAAAGATTTATTTTACAGGTTTATAAATAGCAGCTTGATTAATTAACGAAAAATATCGTACAAAAATATCCATGCAGTTAATTCTCAAAACATCTGCAAAATAATATTAATAATCAAGAAAATAAACCATGTTGCCCTATCATTGATGATACTGATATGCCCAAAGCAACCATGAAAATCGAACTTATAAGTAACGTATTTTCGCATGTAACTCGAAAAAATTGATTGGTATTCAAAGGTTTATTTAA
>CAIZXK010000229.1 GCA_903936865.1 uncultured Bacteroidales bacterium
TATTTTCTTGGCAGATACAGATTGTGCATTGGTAATATGAATAGTAAAGAATAAAATAACAACTAATGAAATTTTATAAAAAGTAGAAGGATTTTTCATGAGGTCTTTTTTATGTTTAAATTTGAACAAAAATAATAATTAATAATTATTTGCGATGAAAATTTTTACATTAATTTTAATTTTTTCTGGATTAACTGGCTTAAACAGATGCTCATCTGATATAAAAATTGAATTTCCTTTTTTTCAGGATAAAAATGAAAGTAAATTTGAAAAAGTAATTAATGAAAAACAATCTTTCAAATATTTAGGAAAAGAGAAAACTGATACATTAATTTCCAGAGCTTTTATCCCAAATTATTACAATAACTTTTATTTTAGAAATGAAGATATTATTTATAAATCAAAAAATTGCATTTAATAAACTTACAAAGCATAACAACCTGTTTATAACCATCTTTTTTAACAAAAGATGGTTACTATATTTAAAACCAAAACGATAAATTAAAATTAGTAAATTTTCATAAGTAATTATGCTGTTAGAATATATTTTCTAGTTTAACAAGGATATAGAGTAGAAATACTAATTGTTTAGTTGAGAGTTTAAATTATTTGAAATAAAAAAAAGAGGCTGATATTTTACAGCCTCTTTCTTTTCAATCCAATACTACTTACTTTTGTTTGGATATGGCGGAACAGCAGGTAATTCCATAGGATTATTCTTCAATTCATCAAGTACAACTTCAATAGCTTTATTTAGCTGTTCATCTTCGCCAGCATATTCTTTAGCAGGATCATTATCAACTCTAATGTCAGGTTCAACTCCCCTTCCCTCAATAATAAATTCTTTTCCTTGAGCATCGAAATGTGCAAACTCAGGTTTAGATAAAGTTCCCCCATCTATAAATGGCAAAGAACCTCTTATTCCAACTACTCCACCCCAAGTTCTCAATCCGATTGCTTTACCAATATTCATTGCTTTAAATTGATAAGGAAACAAATCTCCATCGGAAGCTGAATATTGATCAATAAGTATTACTTTTGGACCATATTGCATTGCCAATCTGCCACTTTGTGGATCATTATTTCTACTTACACGCATTAAAACAAGTTCGCGATTCAATCTCTCGATAATCATTGGAGAAACATTACCACCACCATTGCCTCTATCATCAATAATCAGCGCCTTTTTCATAAGCTGGGGATAAAAATGCTTAACAAACTCATTTAAACCCTCTACACCCATATCAGGAATATGAATATAACCAATTTGTCCATTTGAAGCTTTATTTACTTTTTCAATATTGTTTTGAACCCAATTATAATAATAAAGTCCCGATTCATTATTGGTTGGAATAATAATTACTTTACGAAAACCAATATCAGATGCTGAAGAGTTTACAGACAGTTCAACTTGTTTATTTGCAGTATTAATAAATAACTCATAAATGTCAGTAACATCCTTAACTGATTTTCCATTAATAGCAATAATAAAATCACCCTCTTTAACATTAACACCAATTTCTGTTAAAGGTGAACGATTTTCGCCATTCCAGTTTTCGCCTTTCAATATTTTATCTATTTTATAATACCCTGATACATCCTTACTTAACTTAGCACCCAATAATCCTAAATTAATCCGATTGGCTTCTTTTTTATCACCACCTCCAACATAAGCATGACCAACGTTAAGTTCACCAATCATTTCACCAATAATATAATTTAAATCATTACGATTATTGACAAAAGGCAATAAAGGTGAATACTTTTTATTTATTGATTTCCAATCAACACCATGCATATTGGAATCATAGAAAAAATATTGCATTTGACGCCACGATTCATTATAAATCTGTGCCCATTCCGCTTTCAAATCAATCCATACTTTCATATTAGA
>CAIZXK010000230.1 GCA_903936865.1 uncultured Bacteroidales bacterium
AATTTAGAATTCTTATTAATAGAATTCTAAATATTTATATTATTGGAAGATGTGGTTTTACAAAGAAACAAATTACGAAACTTCTAAAATCAAATTATAAATCATTTACTTATAGCTATCAAAATTCATTACCTGCATACTCGAATAATTTTGATGATGCATTTATTTCACACAATTATTTTATAGACATCAAACAATCATTAAATGAAATAGAAACATATCAAATGTCTGTATTGGCACAAAATCTCAATATTAGTATAAGTTATCCATTACTTGACAACAATATATATAACTTACTAAAGTCTATACCTTTAGATTATAAAATTAATAGCAATTCATTAAGATCGAAAAAAGACAAAAACATAACTGGTCAGCCCAACAATCTAATAAAAAGCACATTAAAATCTGATTTTTTTCTTCATATCAATCAAGCTAATTACTTATATGATGCTAATCTTAGAAAAAAATTATATAAATATATGCTTAATTCAGATGCTACAAAAAATTTATTTAATAAAGATTTTCTAACTAATTTTTTTACTAATTTCGAGAAAGAGATTATAAGCAAAAACATGATAAACAAAACATTATATGATTTATCATTTCAATTTTTTAACTTACTGATACTAAATATTTGGTGGGATCAATTTATTAATAACAAAAAAGGTACAACTTTACAAGATTTTTATTAATTTTAACAAATAAAACAATTCAAGATATTTTCACTCTTTTTAAATATAAATCATTGTTAACCAATATATTATTTCGCGATAATAGCTTTTGAATAAGAATAATAACATTAAAGCATTGTATATATGAAAATAGGAATTGAAGGACAGCGACTATTCAGAACAAAAAAACACGGCATGGATATGGTTGCTCTTGAGTTAATAAAAGAGTTACAACTAATTGATAAAGAAAATCAATATTATATTTATATAAGTCCTGATGAAGATAATAAATGTTTAATTGAAACTGAGAATTTTAAGATTCGATTAATCGAAGGTGGATTTTATCCGAAATGGGAACAGATTTCACTACCTAAAGCAGCAAAAGCAGACCATGTTGATTTACTGCATTGTACAAGCAATACAGCTCCATTATCAATAAATATTCCGCTTGTTCTTACCTTGCATGATATTATTTATATGGAAAAATCTTATATGCAAATTCTAAAAGGTAGCGGAACCTCTTATCAGAAATTCGGAAATCTTTACAGAAGATTTGTTGTTCCTAAAATCATTAAAAACAGCAAAAAAATTATTACAGTTTCTGAATTTGAAAAAAGGAGAATTGCAGATTTTTTCAAACTTGACGGCAAAAAATTAAAAGCTGTTTATAATGGCGTAAGCACTCATTTTAAGAAAATTACAGATAATGAAGAATTAATCAGAGTTAAAGAAAAATATAAACTTCCTGATAAATTCTTTTTCTTTTTGGGAAATACAGATCCAAAGAAAAATACAAAAGGCGTATTACAAGCATTATCTTTGTTTTACAAAGGAAACACAGAAGGCTATAAGTTAGTAATGTTAGATTATGAAAAAGCTGAACTTGATAAATTAATTGCAGAAATTGGAGATCCATCATTATCTGATCATATCCACTTAACCGGATATGTTATAAATACTGATTTACCAGCAATATATAATCTATGTTCAATATTTCTTTATCCTTCCCTGCGTGAAAGTTTTGGGATACCAATGCTCGAAGCTATGGCTTGCGGTGTTCCTGTAATTACTTCAAATACTTCATCTATGCCTGAAATTGCAGACGAAGCTGCATTAATTATTGATCCATTTAAACCAGAAGATATTACAGATGGGATTATTAAAATTCTTTCAAATGAAAAATTCAAGTCAGAATTAATTGAAAAAGGATTTAAACAAGCAGCCAGATTTACATGGAAATCAATGGCTGAAAAAGTGTTGAACATTTACAAAGAAATCAATAGTAACAAATAATTGCATATCTGAAAATTTAAAAAAATAATCAAATGAATGGAATGGATATTATAGTTACAGGTTTGCAACCTTGGGATGTAGAAATAGGAAGCAATTGTAAAAATATAGCAATTGAATTTGCTAAAAACAATAGAGTTTTATATGTTAATGCTCCATTAGACCGCTTAACCGCAATTAGAGAAAAAAACGACATAAAAACGATAAGAAGAAAAAAAGTTCTTAAAGGCGAATTACCCGGATTATCAAAAGTTGAAAATAATATATGGGAATTTAATCCTAAATGTATATTAGAATCTATAAGTCGTCTAGATATAAATCCATTATTTGACTTTTTAAATAAAATCAATAATAAAAGAATTGCAAAAAAAATACAATTAGCAATTGAAGAACTTGAATTTAAAAACGTTATCCTATTTAATGATAGTGATATGTTCCGAAGTTTTTACTTAAAAGACTTATTAGGCATTAATAAAGAAATTTATTATACAAGAGATAATTTGATTGCTGTCGATTTTTGGAAGAAACAAGGAATCAGAATAGAAGCAGCTTATATGAAAAAAGCAGATTTAGTATGTGGAAATTCAACATATCTTACTGCTTTAGCTAAAAAATTTAATCCAAATTCATTTTATGTTGGTCAAGGTTGTGATTTAAGCATTTTTGATGAGAAACTTATAAATGATATTCCTGATGATATTAAAAAAATTAAAAATTTAGGGAAACCAATTATAGGTTATATTGGAGCATTGGTATCATTACGTTTAGATATTGATATAATTAAATACCTGGCAGAAAAAAAACCAGATTGGAATATTGTATTAGTCGGACCTGAAGATGAAGCTTTTAAAAGTTCAAGTCTTCACAAAATGGAAAATGTATATTTTTTAGGAGGTAAAAATCCAGAAGAATTACCATCCTATCTTTATGCATTTGATGTAGCTATAAATCCACAGATTCTAAATGAAGTAACCATAGGTAATTATCCCAGAAAAATAGATGAATATCTCGCAATGGGAAAACCAACAGTTGCCACAAAAACGGAAGCAATGAGTGTTTTCTCTCAATTTACGTATCTTGCCAGTAATAAAGAAGAATACTTAAAATATACCGAATTGGCAATAAACGATACGAATCAGGATAAAAAAGATGCAATGATAGCTTTTGCACGTAGTCATAGCTGGGAAAACAGCGTTAAAGAAATTTATAATGCTTTAGAGAAAATTTCATAATCTTTACATAAATGGGAATCAAGGAAAAAATTAAAGCAAATAAAAAATTAAAAAATCTGATACATTGGATGCTGATTCCCAGAAATCAGGCTCGTCCAAGATTATGGGTAAAATGGTTTATAAATCCTTTTATTCATCACAAAGGTAAGCATTCATCAATAAGATACAGGACAAGAATGGATATTTTACCTTTCAATAAGTTTTCGATTGGAAATAACTCAACAATTGAAGATTTTGCTACTGTTAATAATGGAGTTGGTGATGTATTTATTGGCGATAGAACCCGTATTGGTCTTGGATGTACAATAATTGGACCTGTAAAAATCGGAAATGACATTATGCTGGCACAAAATATTGTACTGTCGGGCTTAAACCATAGCTATGAGGATTTGTCATTACCAATAAGTACTCAAGGAATTACAACTTCTTTAATTGAAGTTGATGATGAAACCTGGATTGGAGCCAATTCGGTAATTGTTGCAGGCATTAAAATTGGAAAACATTGCGTAATAGCTGGTGGGAGTGTTGTTACAAAAAATGTACCTGATTATTCTATCGTTGGAGGGAATCCTGCAAGGATTTTAAAGCAATATAATTCAGAAACAACTAAATGGGAAAAAATAAATTCAATTAATAAATTATAAATGGACTTTATTATATTAGGTTTAGAAATATTAGGTTTTATATTTTTTTCATATTTTGCCTTTTCAGCAATTTATCTGATAGTATTTGCAATTGCCGGACATTTTTACAAAAACATAGAATATCCAAAATCAATTGACAAAATACGAAAAATTGGCATTCTTGTTCCTGCATATAAAGAAGATAATGTAATTATTGGGGTTGCAGAATTTGCTTTAAAACAAGATTATAAAAATTTTGAATTGGTAATAATTGCAGATTCTTTTAAAGAGGAAACTTTAGAAAAATTAAAAAAATTACCTTTAACACTATTAGAAATTGTTAATGATAAACGCACAAAAGCTAATGCTATAAACATGGCCTTAAATCAATTACCAACTGATTATGATGTTATTTTAATATTGGATGGAGACAATATAATTCAGGATTCTGATTTTCTAACGAAAATTAATCAAGCTTTTTCATTAGGAAACAAAATTGTTCAAGGTCATAGGACAGCTAAAAATTTCAATACCAATTTTGCTCTTTTGGATGGAATTAGTGAAGAAATTAATAATCATATATTCAGGAAGGGACATAGAGCCATTGGATTATCTTCTGCTCTAATTGGTTCTGCAATGGCTTTTGAATACAAGCTTTTTAAGAAATATATGAAAGAAATTAAAACATCAGGCGAAGATAAAGAGCTGGAATTTAATTTTTTAAAAGATGGCTATCAGTTCGAATATTTAGATGATGCAATTGTATTGGATGAAAAAACACAAAAATCGGATGCATTTGTAAAACAACGTTCAAGATGGTTGGCAAATCAATTTTTACAAGCTCAATTACATTTTTTTATTTCAATAAAAGCATTATTAAAAGGAAACTTTGATTTTTTTGATAAAGCATTACAACATTTTTTATTACCTAGAATTCTTTTGTTGGGAACTACATTTTTAATTTGTATCATCCTGATAATTTTCAATTATACTTTTGCTTTTCTTTGGCTTATTTGTTTTTTAATCATTCTTTTATCCCTTTTGATATCAGTGCCAAAAAGATTTATTAATACAAAAACATTAATAGCCATATTATCATTACCCAAAGGTTATATAAGTATGATTTTATCTATGCTCCAAATGAAAGGAGCTACAAAGAATTTTGTAGTTACTGAAAAAAATTATAATCAAGACAATAAATAATTAAACAAATTTTGACAAATGATTACTTTAAAAATTATTTTCTGGATTGGCTTCTTTATCATCTTTTATTCATATTTAGGTTATGGAATTTTATTATATTTCCTTATTAAATTCAAAAGGTTACTTGGATTTAGTAAACCTTATCTTGACAATACTGATTATGAGCCAGAGGTTACTCTTTTTGTAGCTGCCTATAATGAAAAAGATTATGTTGATGCAAAGGTTCGTAATTCTTTAGAAATGAATTATCCTAAAGAAAAAATTCATCATGTTTGGGTAACTGATGGATCGGATGATGGAACTCCTGATATATTAAGAAAATATGAAGGACTCGAAGTTTATCATGAAAATGCCAGAGGTGGAAAAATTGGTGCAATGAATAGAGGAATGAAATTTGTTAAAACACCAATTGTTATATTTTCAGATGGAAATACCATGCTTGGAAAAGAATCGGTTCAGGAAATTGTTAATTTATTCAGGAATCCAAAAGTTGGTTGTGTTTCTGGAGAAAAGCGTATTTATCAGAAAGATGCAGATGTTGCAGCGGGTGCTGGCGAAGGAATATATTGGAAATATGAATCTACATTAAAAAAATGGGATGCTGAATTATATTCAGTTGTAGGTGCAGCTGGTGAATTATTTGCAATAAGAACAACACTTTACAGAGAAGTTGAAAAAGACACCCTACTTGATGATTTTATTATTTCATTAAGAGTAGCAATGGATGGATATACAATTCAGTATAATCCAAATGCTTATGCTATTGAAACTTCATCAGCTAACGTTAAAGAAGAATTGAAGAGGAAAATAAGAATTGCTGCTGGTGGTATTCAATCCGTTGTAAGATTAAGGGATTTATTAAATCCTTTTAAATATGGAATTTTATCATTTCAATATATTTCCCATAGAGTATTAAGGTGGACACTCGCTCCATTATTCTTACCTATCTTATTAATTTTAAATATAATAATATCTGCTACAGAAGGAATAAGTAGTTTTAGTTTCTTTAATATAGTTTTAATACTTCAACTACTTTTTTACTCATCTGCACTTTTAGGATGGTATCTTGAAAATAAAGCTATCAAAGTTAAAATACTGTTTATACCTTATTACTTTTTTATAATGAATCTGGCTGTTTTTTTAGGGTTTAAAAGATATCTAAAAAAATCACAATCAGTAAATTGGGAAAGAGCTAAGAGAGCATAAATTATAATCAACAACCATTTTTTTAATAAATATACGCTACTAATGAAAAAAACACTTCTAAAAATTCTTCCTTTTTCATTATTACTTAATTTGAAAATAGTTAAGCAGTATTTAGTTAGTATATTATTTTTAGGAAATAAATACCAGTGTCCAAATTGCAATACAGGTTTTAGAAAAATGTTCAAATGTGGGCAGGAAGAAGCAGTTTTGGAAAAATATCAAGTTATAGGAAGTGGCATAAGAGAAAACTGTTTATGCCCCAGATGCTATTCTATTGATAGAGAAAGACTAATTTACTTATATCTATCAAAAAAAACCAATATTTTTTCTGAAAACATTAAGTTGCTCCATATTGCACCAAGACAAAGCTTAAGAAAAATATTTAAAAATTCACATAACATAAGTTATTATCAAGGAGATAAATACGAAGAAGGATACCATTATCCAAAGGATGTAATAGCATTAGATATTACTGAATTAAATTATAATGATAACTACTTTGATGTCATCATCTGTAATCATGTATTAGAACATGTTCCAAATGATTTTCAAGCAATGAAAGAACTTTACAGAGTATTAAAACCAAATGGTTTTGCTATTTTACAAGTACCTATTTCGTTAAAACTAAATGAAACCTTTGAGATTAAATCAAATACAGCAGAAGAACGTAAACAGCTTTATGGTCAGTTTGATCATTATAGAATTTATGCAAAGGATTTTACTAATCGCTTAGAGAGTTGTAATTATAAAGTAAGTTTATATTATCCTGCAGATATAGAAATAAATTTAGATACAGAACGATTTGGATTGAATAAATCAGAATATTTAATTGTTGCAAATAAATAAACTATTATGAAAGAAAACCTTAACATTCTACTTGTTGAAGATGATTTAATTAATCAAAAAGTTGCAGTATCTATTTTGAAAAGAAAAGGACATACAATTACGATTGCAGAAAATGGAGAGATTGGTGTTGATTATTATATTAAATATCAATATGATGTAATATTAATGGATATTCAGATGCCAGTAATGGATGGTATAGAAGCAACAAAAATAATTAGAAAAAAAGAAAAAGAAATTGGTAAAAAAATAATCATCATTGCAGTTACTGCATATTCACTCGACAAAGATAGAGAAAGGATAATGGCTGCAGGAATGGATAATTATTTGAGTAAACCCTATAAACCAAGCGATTTGCATAATATTATTGAAGATACA
>CAIZXK010000231.1 GCA_903936865.1 uncultured Bacteroidales bacterium
ACTGAATATTAATATACAGGGTTAGAAAATAATTCGGGTATTTGTTTTTTGCCATCATTGGAATTCCCTTAAAATAATAATCGAATGTTCCTCCTACTTCAATGGCTCTTATTTTTTCATCATATTCTCCAAATTCAAAGTTAAAACCAAACTTTCCGTATAAGCCCGGATAAGGTTTTAATTTATCAAATCCTTTAAATAAAGGACCACCACCATAAATGTTTTCAAGATAATGACGATCAGGATCATATTGTTCCAACGAAAGCGAATATTGATAAGGATTCTGTGGATTATCGTAAATGATGTATAAATATTTCGGACGAGCCAAACCTAATGAAAATCCGCCTGTATATACATAACTTAGTTGAATACCACCCCAGTATGGCTTGTCATTAAGCATTTTTTTAAATCCAATTCCACTTCTGATAATATACAAACTATGCATCTGCCCATAAACATAAGTTTTGGAATCACCAAAATAAGGATTTTCGGTTTTAGCTTCTTTCGGATGACTCATTCCAACAATTTCTGCTTCCCAAAATCTTGTTTTAAAATAAGTCAGGTGATTCCCTTTCCGATATCCAATTCCCCATCCTTCATTATGTAAATCAAAATAAAATGCTTTTTCCTTTCTGTATAGAACTGTTTTATCCAAATTTGTAGGAGATTGCGAAAAGGTTTCGTAACCAATAAATTGGATAAAAAATAAAGAAATCAGAAAAAAAAATAGTTTACGTTGAAGCATAAAGATTAAAATAAAAAAAATCAAGCTTTTTAATCACTTTTTATCGTAAAAAAAAAGCTTGATATTAAATAAATTTCGTTAATAGCGTACGTTTTCTGTTTTGTCTCTATGTATTGAACTATAGGCATCACATTTGCGATGTGCTCCACAAGATGATAATAATACTACAGTTATAATTATTGAGACAAATAATATTGCTAAGTTTTTCATAATGAATGATTAAATAAATATTAATAATAATTACAAAATTACATAATAATTGTTTGAGCAAAAAAATTATTTTTGCATATTATCAACAATTGTTTGTAGAAAACGATTGTGTCTAATTTTTAGTATATAACAGATGAATAAAATAAATGTTGCAATTGAAGAAAGTTGGAAAAATTTGTTATTCAATGAATTTCAATCGGATTATTTTAATAAATTAAAAGAGTTTTTGGTTGAAGAAAAAAAACTGTATAAAATATATCCACCGGGTAATAAGATATTTGCAGCTTTTGAGCATACACCATTTGACGATGTGAAAGTTGTAATATTGGGTCAGGATCCTTACCATGGTGAAAAGCAAGCTAATGGTTTGTGTTTTTCAGTATCAGATGGCATCAAACAACCTCCTTCACTCGTAAATATTTTTAAGGAAATTGAATCGGATTTAGGTTTAAAAATGTCAGATTCGGGTAATTTGGAAAAATGGGCAAAACAAGGTGTGTTGCTTTTAAATGCTACATTAACAGTGAGGGCAAATCAAGCGGGTTCGCATCAGAACAAAGGATGGGAATTGTTTACAGATAATGTAATACGTACATTGTCTGAAAATAAAAAAGAGTTGGTTTTTATTTTATGGGGAAGTTATGCTCAGGCTAAAGCAAAAATTATTGATGTTTCAAAACATCATATTTTAAAATCTGTTCACCCTTCTCCGCTTTCAGTTTACAGGGGTTTTTTTGGATGTAAGCATTTTTCAAAAACAAATGAAATCTTAAAATCTTTAGGTAAAGAACCTATTAACTGGCAGCTATAAAAATAATATAATTTCTAGTTTGCAGGATTTCAAAAAGTTGCTTTTCCTTGTTTGAACTTCATTTTAATAAATCTTCACTTACAATCGTAAATTGTGTTTTTTTAAATCATGTTTGCTTCAAAAAATCTATTTTTAAGTACCCCTCATTATTTACTTTTAATGTCTGGCATAAGGTGTAGCATCAAGATTTGCAAAATCATTTTTCAGGAATTTGTAATACCCAACAATTGCTATCATTGCCGCATTATCAGTACTGTATTCAAATTTGGGAATAAATATTTTCCAGTCATTATTAATTCCTGTTTGCTGAAGTCTTTCTCTTAAACCACTGTTAGCTGAAACTCCACCAGCTATTGCAATACTTTTTATGCCGGTTTGTTTGGCGGCTTTAGTTAACTTTTTTATTAAAATCGAAACAATTGTTGATTGAATAGAAGCACATAAATCATTTTTATTTTGTTCTATAAATTCTGAATTTATTTTCAGGTTATCTCTTAAGAAATATAAAAATGAAGTTTTTAAGCCACTGAAACTAAAATTTAATTCCGGTATATTTGGTTCAGGAAAGTGAAATGCGTTTGGATTTCCATCTTTTGCATACTTATCTATCAGAGGACCACCCGGATAAGGTAAGCTCATGATTTTTGCAGATTTGTCAAAAGCTTCACCAGCGGCATCGTCAATGGTTTGACCAATAATTTCCATAGAGAAATAATCATTCATTTTGATAATTTGTGTATGTCCGCCAGAAACTAACAAACAAAGAAATGGAAATTCAGGAACCTCCTGGTTTTCTGTGTCTTTTATAAAGTGAGATAGAATATGTGCTTCCAAATGATCAACTTCTATTAATGGAATATTTAATGAAATTGACATCGTTTTAGCAAAAGAACAACCTACAAGTAATGAACCCAATAAGCCTGGTCCACGCGTAAAAGCAATTGCATTTAATTCATTCAGGCTTATTCCTGCCTTTTTAATTGCAGCATCAACTACGGGAATAATATTCTGCTGATGTGCCCTTGAGGCCAATTCAGGAACAACGCCACCAAATTCCTTATGAATTAATTGATTGGCAATTACATTGGATAATATTTTATTGTTATGTATTACAGCTGCAGAAGTATCGTCGCAAGAAGATTCTATGGCTAAAATGTATGGCATATTTATTGTAGTTGCTAAAAAAATTTATGCAAAATTAGTTTAATTTTATAGTGTAAAAAAACAAATATTCAATAGAATGCTAGTTAACTATTTAAGCTATTTTTATTAATTCAAGGAATTAATTTTTAATTAATTAAAAAAACACTTATTTTTGTTAAGTAAAATGTTAATCAATAAAATTTAAAAAAGGATTAAGAAAAAGATACGTAAAATACTGATTTATATATTCTCGGTATTAATTTCGATACTGATAATTGCCCTGTTTCTATTGTCGAACAGTGGAATTCAAACTTATATTGCTCAAAAATTTGCTCAAATTTTATCAAAAGAATTAAAAACAGAAATATCAATTTCTAAAGTAAAAATATCTTTTAATCTGCATTTAATTTTGGAAGATGTTTATATTAATGATCAGTATCATAGTCCATTATTCAGAACCCATGGAATTGACTGTAAAATAAGGCATTTTTCCTTAATAAAAAGGAAAATAGAATTCAGCAAGGTATTATTCGATAACAATGAGATTGCAATTGTTAAGTATAAAAATGATAGTATATATAACTATCAGTTTTTATTAAATTATTTTAAATCGAAAGATACTACTGTAAAAAAAACTACGGAATGGAAAATCACTGGAAAATCTTTTGAAATCAAAAACACTAGTTTTAAGTTTCAAAATCAAGATAATATGAATTTTGTTTCAACATCCATTGATTTTAACAACCTGTATTTAAAAAATTTAAATTGCAAATTTGATACACTATTGATAAAAGGAGATACGATAAATTTAGATATTAATCATTTGTCTTTCACTGATAAATCGGGTTTTGCTTTGAACAACCTTACTTCACGGATAAATATTTTTCCAGGTAATATCGGCTTAAAATATCTTCATATTGAAACGGCTTCCACTAATTTATCCCTTGATTGTAATTTAACTTATGATAAGAAAGAAGACCTTAACGATTTTATTAACAAGGTTAAAATAAAAACTGATATTCGACCTTCTAAGTTAAATACCAAAGATTTAGCATATTTTATAAAAGAACTGAACGGTATGGATAATCTAATGACATTTTCGGGACAGATTCTTGGAAAAATTTCCAACCTTAAGTTAAGAAATTTTAGGTTAAATTATGGAAGATCAACTAGTTTTGAAGGAGCTATTTCTCTTAATGGACTCCCGAATATTTCAGAGACCTTTATTCGTATGACAGTAAACAGATTAACAACTACAAAAGCTGATCTGGAGGATTTTATACTTCCCGGAAAATACAATAACCGGATTAAAGTTCCTGAACAATTGCTCTCTTTTGGCAATGTATTTATTAAAGGTGATTTTACAGGTTTCTACAATGATTTCAATGCTTATGCAGATTTTGTTACTCAAAATGGAACTTTCAAAACTGATATAACTTTAAAAAAGGATAAACATAATCAGTTAAATTATAAAGGTCACATTTCTGCAAATCAATTTAATATTGGTTTATTCTTAAATACACCTAATGTGTTGGGAAAATTGAATATGGATGCTGAAATCCTTGGAACTGGTATTACAGCTCAAACTGTAAAGGTTAAAATGACTGGAAATATTAATCAGCTGCAATTTAAAGGAAATGTTTATGATAGTATTGCTATTGAAGGAGATATAACTAACAATCAGTTTAATGGATTTTTGAATGTTCATGATGATAAAATTGATTTTAAATTTTTAGGGAAAATAGATTATGCAGAAGAAACACCGGTTTTTGATTTTACTGCAACTATTAAAGATGCCAATCTTTACAAATTAAGACTTTTAGATTCGGATTCGCTTGGGATTTTATCTACTCAACTTAACTTTAATTTTACAGGAAAAAATGCGGATGATATTATTGGCGTTATAAAAGTTGAAAATACAAGCTATAAGAGAGCAAATAAAACATATAAACTTGACGAATTAAAATTACTAACCTACAACGATACATTAAATCAGCGGAATATTGAAATTTATTCAGATTACATAAATGCTTTTATGGTAGGAAATTTTAAATTTAAAGATCTGCCTACAACTTTTAATATGTTTATTCATAATTATTTACCATCATTTGATGCTATAAAATCTAAAAGTAATATTGAATATCTAAAAAGTGAACAATCTTTTACATTTAATGTATTATTAAAACAAACGAATGAACTGACAGATTTACTGATACCAAAACTTAAGATTAGTCCAAATGCTTTGATTTATGGAAGTTATGATTCAAAACAATCGTATTTTGATCTTAATGGAGATGCCGATTTTATATCATATAATAATCAATATTTCGATAAATGGTATTTGGAAGGTAAAACCGATAACAGGATTTTATATTTAAAAACTGGTTGTAAAAGATTAAACTTTGCTAATAATCTGGGGATTGACAATTTCAATATTCATTCATTAATGCAAAGAGATAGTGTTTTTTATTCATTTTTCTGGCGAGATACGCTGCGAAAGGCTAAAAATTCCGGTGATATCAGGGGAATTATAAGTTTTACTGATGTTCCTTTAGTTAAAACTCAGATTATCAGAGCTGAAGTATTAATTAATGATTCAATTTGGAGACTAATGGATCAAAATTTTATTAGTTTTAATAAAACAGATATTACAATTAGTAATTTATCTTTTGGAGATGTAAATCAATCTATTAGGATTAATGGAAATATTTCAAAAAATCCTTCAGACAAAATGATTTTAACTTTTAATCATTTCAATATTTCTCAGTTCGACTTTTTAACAGTTAATAATAATATTGATTTAGATGGAATTATAAATGGAAACATTGATCTGGTAGATTTATATAATTCACCTAATTTTTTTTCTGACCTAACCATAAATGGGATTTGTTTTAATAAAGATAACCTGGGAGATTTGAAATTATTTTCAACCTGGGACAAAGAAAAAGATGGCCTTTTTGTAAAAACCAATTTAATTTATACCGGGAATAATAGCAAAGACACAACTTTGTTTGGTGAAGGGTTTTATTATCCTAACAATAAAACGAATAATTTTGATTTCAATATTCGGTTAGATCGTTTAAAACTAAGAAGTCTGACTCATTATTTTAAGAGTTTTACTTCTAATTTCGATGGACAGGCACTTGGGAATATTTCTTTTAAGGGAACAATTAAAAATCCGGAAGTTAATGGAAAAATATTACTACTCAGATCTAAAATTTATATTGATTATCTGGGTATTTCCTATTCAATAAACAATACGGATTCCATTGAAATAAGCACTAAGTATTTTAAATTTAAAAACCTGGGAATTTCCTATGAAAAGGGAAGAGCAGTATTGGATGGAAAAATTACTCATAATGGTTTTACAAATATCAAGATTGATTTAACTGTTAATTATAAAAACTTAATGGTTCTTAATACTCAAACAAGTGATAATGAGTTATTTTATGGGAAAGCTTTTGCTACTGGGATTTTCAGGATTTTTGGTCCTGATAATGATATTCATATGGATATCAGAGCAAAAACAGAAAAGGAAACGTATATAAATGTTCCTCTGATAGACAAGACCATTACTTATGAAAATAATTTCATAAAATTTATTCAAAAACAAAAAAAGGAAGAAATAATTTCATCTTCAAGTAATCGTTTTAAGGGGATTACCATGAAATTTGATTTGGAAACCACTCCCGATGCCAATATCGGTATTCGATTGGAAACACCTCAGACAGTTGGTGATATTAATGCCAGAGGAACCGGTAACATTCAAATGATTATTGACAATGAAGGTAAATTTAAAATGTATGGCGAATATACGTTAAACAGTGAAGGTCTTTATTTCTTTACCATTCAGAATATACTAACCAAAAAATTCAACATTCAGAATGGTGGAACTATTGTTTGGAGTGGAGATCCATATAATGCCATTGTAGATTTAAAGGCAATCTATAATGTAAAAGCTTCCTTATATCCAATACTAGTTGGAACTGCAGAAAATGTAAGCAAAAAAAAGATGCAGATTCAGGATATTATTAGCATACAGGGGAATCTGTCAAATCCAACCATTGATTTTGATATTAATCTGCCAAATGTTGATCAGGATACCAAAGATAGATTTTTTAGCATTGTGGATAGAAACGATAAAAATGAAATGCTTCAGCAAAGCTTTTCATTACTCGTTTTGAATAGTTTTATTTCTCAAAACAGAAATACCTATAGTTCATCGGTTGGTAGCGGAGTTGGTAGTTCTTCTTCCGAAATGATTTCTAATCAGGTTAGCAACTGGTTATCACAGATTAGTAAAGATTTCGACATTGGGTTTAACTATCGCCCCGGAGATCAGTTAAGTTCTCAGGAATTACAAGTGGCACTTTCTACCCAGCTTTTTAATGATAGAGTTACATTAGATGGAAATTTTGGAGTTGGAGGAAATTTAAGAACAGAAACCCAAACATCTCAAAATAATCTGAATAATAATATTATCGGAGATGTAAATGTTGAAGTTAAACTTACCGATGACGGCAGGTTTAGATTGAAAGCATTTAACCGATCAAATACCAATAATTTCACTAATACGTACTCGCTATATACACAAGGTATTGGTTTGTTTTATCGGAGGGATTTTGATAATATAAAGGAATTATTCAACAATCCGAAAAATAAATAGATTCATCTTTTTCAAAGATTAATCTGTCGTAAATTTCAAAATTATCCCTTCTTCTTTTTTTTAATTTCCATACTTTATATAATTCTTTTTTTTTTGTATAAGATTATAATAAAACTCCGAATAAATATATGAATAATAAAATAATTGTAGATATTTGCCAATTATTATTCAAGTCATTAATTATTTTTATATTTATGAAAAAAGTTACTTTTATCCTTATTTTTATTGTAATGAGCATTTTTACATTTTCTATTCAAGCTCAGACAGTATTTATAAACGAACAATTCGATTATCCTGCGGGAGATTCATTAAC
>CAIZXK010000232.1 GCA_903936865.1 uncultured Bacteroidales bacterium
TGGAGAATCCGCGCAAAGTGTACCACTAATTCCGCGACAAAGTGGTCCACACATTCCGCATTAAACTGGTCCATCTATTCCGCGGCAAAGTGTACCGTCTAAAACACAAATAAGTCAGCTGTTTTTCAAACTATATCTTGTAGAGATTATTATTGTATTTTACAATAAAATCAATACAGATATGGCAAATAAAAACATTGACATGAGTAAACTAAGACAAATCTTTAAATTATCCATCAAACATCACGAAGGGACGCGTTTAATACGCGATATAACAGGTGTTTCAAGAACAACAATCCAAAAATACATTAAGCAGTTTCGCGAATTAAAAATACCTTGGGATGAATTATCAACACTTAGTGATAAGGAGTTAGATGAATTATTTCATACTAATCCAGAATTACCCGAACCACCAGAAAGGGAGAAAGAGCTATATGCTTTATTTCCACAGATGGAAAAGCGTATGAAACAACCTGGAATGACCCTTGAAAAGCTATGGAAAGAGTATTCAAATAATACTATTGATGCATTCCAAAAAACTGGGTTTTACAAACATTATCGTAAATGGAAGGGACGCTCACATCCATCAATGCACATGATACATAAAGCAGGCGATAAGATGTTTGTTGATTTTACAGGAAAAAAACTTGAAATAATAGACGAACAAACAGGAGAAGTAAATACTATGGAGGTGTTTGTTGCCATACTCGGTGCCAGTCAACTGACGTATGTTCAAGCTATAGAAAGTCAGGATAATGCAGATTTTATATTATGTTGTGAAAACGCTTTACATTACTTTGGTGGAGCACCAGCAGCCATAGTACCAGATAATTTAAAGTCTGCCGTCACTAAAAGCAATCGTTTTGAACCAACAATTAATAAAAACTTTGATGCATTTGCAGAACATTACGGAATGATTGTATTGCCTGCAAGAGCCTATAAGCCAAAAGACAAATCATTAGTAGAAGGTGCTGTAAAAATTTCTTATAACAAGATTTTCACTATGCTGTATGGACAGAGCTATCATTCTTTAGCAGAGTTAAATGAAAACATTATGAGACATCTTGAAAACCATAATAAAACATCATTTAGCGGACGGACTTATTCACGTATGGATCAGTTTACAGAAATGGAAAAACATACACTTCAATCCTTACCATCAATGCGTTTTGAGATGAAAGAAAATGTACAGGTAACTGTAATGAAGAATGGACATGTATGTCTTCATCGGGATAAGCATTATTATAGTGTTCCGTTCATTCATGTGGGCAGAAAAGTAAAAATATTTTTCTCAAAAAGTAAGGTTGATATTTTTTACAAATATGAGTTGATAGCAACTCATCAACGGATAAAAAGTCCACATACCTATACAACAGAATCGGCTCATATGGCAACTTACAATAATCATCTTTTGGATTGGAATCCGCAACGTTTTATAGAAGATGCGGATAAGATTCATCAAGATGTAGGGCTTTATATTGCAAACGTAATATCAAAGAAAAAACATCCTGAACAAGCTTACAAATCTTGTCAGGGAATACTTTCGTTTGCTAAACGTATTAGTAAAGAAAGGTTGATCAATGCTTGCAGGCGTGCACATCAGTGCGGATATTATAATTATAAAGCTATTGAAACTATCCTACAAAGGAATCTTGATCAATATGAAATAGATGAAATTATACCTCCAATGCCTGATCATGAAAATATTAGGGGTGAAGAATATTATAAATAAAAACAAATTTAAATTTAAAATAAAACTATCATGAATGAAGAAGTAGTAAAAAAAATGAAAGAAATGAAGCTTTACGGTATGCTTAGAGCTTTTCAGACAAGTCTGGAGTCAGATGCAATGAATTACCTTACAAAGGATGAGTTGATTGCACACCTGATAGAAGAAGAATGGGATGACCGATACAACAGAAAGATTGCACGTATTACCCTAAATGCAAAGTTCCATTACAAAGCGTCAATAGAACAAATGTTTTTTAATACCGAACGCGGAATAGATAAGAATCAGGTAATGCGTCTTGCTGAATGTACGTTTATAAAGAATAAAGAAAACGTTATGATTACTGGTAGCACTGGTATAGGGAAAAGCTATCTTGCTTCAGCTATTGGTCACCAGGCTTGCACTCTGGGATACAGAGTAATGTATTATAATGCTACAAAGCTTTTTGCTAAACTAAAAATGGCAAAAGCAGACGGTTCTTATATCAGCGAAATTGCAAAATTAGAGCGTCAGCAGTTACTTATTATTGATGATTTAGGAATACAACCACTTGATGCACAAAGTCGGTCTACATTTATGGAAATTATTGAGGATAGGCATGAAAAGGCTTCAACATTAATAACTTCACAGGTTCCTGTGTCAAAATGGTATGAAATAATCGGTGAAAAAACAATAGCAGATGCTATAATGGATAGAATAATCCATAATGCTCACAGATTGGAGCTTACAGGTGAATCATTAAGAAAAAAGTATCTTAAAAACACAGAATTAAGTATTAACTAAAAAATTAAACTAAATTTGCAAAATGAAAAACAGCATTAAAAATGGCAATTTGTGCAATTAACTTTAGCGGTACAGTTTACTGCGGAATAGGTGGTCTTCTTTGCGCGGAATATCCA
>CAIZXK010000233.1 GCA_903936865.1 uncultured Bacteroidales bacterium
AACTACGAAATAAAAACAACAATATACAACCGCTGGGGGCAACTTATATTTGAGGGAGAAAATGCAAATTTCTGGGATGGAAAATATAAAGGCAAGATAGTTACTCTGGGAATTTATACCTACAGAATAGAAGCTACGGATAAAACAAACAGGGAAAAGAAAATCCACTGCGGTAGAATTACGGTAGTTGACTAAATAACCTCACCAAAATCTTCTACAATGGAAAGAAAGCTTATCGAACAGCATTTTGTTTTGTACCGGATACTGTTTCTATAACTCTTATGGTTATTTCTTCTATTTCAGCTAAGGAGACGGCATGGGAAATCTGATTGATTACTTTTTGATGATTGCCGAAGATAAAACAGAACAACTGCCATAAGTCCTTGATTTTATTTATTGTTTGGGTTTCCCCTTTGTGCTTTAGCAATTCCTGATACAGATCGCAAAAGAAATCCAGAAGCTTTATTCTTTGGTTTGTTTTATCTGTTTCGAGTCCACACTTTATTTCTTCGGCAAGCCATGGATTGTAATAAATTCCGCGTCCGATCATCCAGCTTTTTATGGAAGGGTATTTTAACTTCGCCTCATTATATGATTTTAAATCAACAATGTCGCCATTATAAATCACTTCATGATTAATGGAGTTGATAATATCATTTAAGCCCTGATGTATAATTTCTCCTTCATACATCTGAATGCCTATACGGGGATGTATCGTTATGTTTTTAAGAGGGAAGTCGTTTAAAACCGGAATTATCCTGTTTATTTCATCCTTATCGTAGTAGCCCAATCGGAGTTTGATTGAAAGTTTTTGTTTTATTTCGGGTACTATTTGTTCCAGAATACTTCGCAACAGCTCGGGATGAGGGAGTAGTCCGCTACCTCTTTTCTTGTTTGCTATGCTTTTGACCGGGCAACCCAGGTTCCAGTTGATTTCTTCGTAGCCCCAACCGTCGAGAAATTGACACATCTGAATAAATAAGTCGGGTTGATTGCCCAATATCTGCGGAATAACCGGAATGGAAAGATTGTTGGCAGGCAACACATCCTTTGCTTTGCGTGGATTAACCTTCGAGCTGTGTGTAAGCGATATAAAAGGACTTACAGCCATATCAATACCCGTAAAATGCCTTGCGTAAACATTGCGGAAAATAAAATCGGTAAATCCATGTAAGGGTGCGAGTATAATCATTGGCTTTTAATTGCTGGATGCAAAATTAATGATTAATTGATTTAAGTACTAAGAAATATTTATGGTTATACCTAATACCCACACACTTTATTATATTCGCCACTAATTGCACTAATTACACTAATTTTTTTAAATAAATTAAAATAATAAAACGGTATTGTAAATAGCTAATAATAAAACACTAATAAAAATCCTTGCGGATTTTAGGTTACATATAAACTAACGTATTAATTATTAAATTTTATTTTTGTAACGCGGATAATGCTGATCCCTAAGGGAAACGCTGAAAAAAACGGATTTTACCATTTGCAAATCAAATTATTGTGAAAAATCCGTGATAATCCGCGTTCTAATGTTTTAATCCATAATTTCTGAGATAATAAAATATGCGTATATACTGTTTACTCCTTAAATAGCAGGTTGTACAACTAATGATTTTAAAATGGAAGGTAAACGAAGAAAAAGTAATTTTAAGAAGTTCAGATAAAGGGATTAGTTCAGGTTTTTTCAATCAATAGTTCGTAAAACTTTGACAAAGTTTTATCTTGCAAAAATTTAATAAAATGACTATTACTATATAGTGTAATAAATTTACTTTGTCAAAGTTCGCAATATCAGCCACATATAATAGTATAACCGCGTATTGTTCAATATCTCCAAATATAATATTTCAATGTGTGGATTTTTTATTATTTTTGAATTCGTAAACAAAAATATTTTTCAAATGATACATTTAAAGATTGACCATTCAAAAATAAATAATTTTGTTTCTGAGAGCGAGATTAATGCATTTCAGAGCAAAATAGATAAAAGCTATGAAGCACTGCTCAAGAAAACCGGAAAAGGCAATGATTTTCTGGGTTGGGTAACGCTGCCATCCGAAATTGACGATGCTTTGCTGTCGTCAATAGAAGCAGATGCCAGAGAAATAAGTCAGTCAGCAGAATTGTATGTAGTTATTGGTATAGGAGGTTCTTACCTGGGAGCAAGAGCTGTAATAGAAGCATTGAGCCATAATTTTGCTGCATTCAGAAAGGATGGAAAATTTCCGGTTGTAATTTATGCCGGTCAAAACATCAGCGAAGATTATATGGCTGATTTGCTCGAAATATTAAATCAGCGGGATTATGCCTTAACGGTTATATCAAAATCGGGAACCACTACCGAACCAGCCGTTGCATTCCGTATTTTAAAAAATCACCTGGAAAATAAATATGGAAAGGAGAATGCCCGGAAACGCATTATAGCAATTACCGATAAGGAAAGGGGAGCATTAAAAACACTGGCTGATATGGAAGGTTATAAAACATACGTTGTTCCCGATGATGTAGGCGGAAGATATTCCGTATTAACTCCGGTAGGTTTGCTGCCAATTGCAGTTGCCGGTTTCAACATTCGTAAGCTGGTGGAAGGTGCCGTTGCTATGCAGAATTTCCTTGCAAAATCATCAAACATAGCTGATAATCCGGCTTCGGAATATGCAGCTGTCAGAAATGCACTTTTGCAAAAAGGGAAAACCACCGAAATTATGGTAAACTATCAACCCAATCTTTTTTACATTACCGAATGGTGGAAACAGCTGTATGGTGAAAGTGAAGGTAAGGAAAACAAGGGAATATTTCCGGCAGGTGTTGGCTTTACAACCGATTTGCATTCGATGGGACAATATATTCAGGAAGGAATCCGCAATATTTTCGAAACGGTATTAAGTATCGAAAAACCAAAACACAACATCGAAGTTCCATTGGATAGTGATAACCTGGACGGACTTAATTTTATTGCCGGAAAACGCATGAACGAAGTTAACAGGATGGCAGAAATTGGCACCATGCTTGCCCATGTGGATGGCGAAGTGCCAAATATCAAGATTTCTTTACCCGAAATGAATGAATATAACCTGGGAGAATTAATTTATTTCTATGAATTTGCTTGTGGCTTAAGCGGATATGTGCTCGATGTAAATCCATTTGATCAGCCGGGTGTTGAAGCTTATAAAAAGAATATGTTTGCATTATTGGGCAAACCGGGTTTCGAAAAAGAAACGGAATCAATAAAAAAACGCTTATAATTTTGTAAAAAGCATTAAAGAAAAACGCTCAGTTTTGTAAGCTGAGCGTTTTTTATGGTTTAAATTTCCACTATCTTGTTTTTTATGGCAAACTTTATCAAATCTACGGTTGATTTCAATTCCAGCTTTTGCATAATATGATTTTTATGCGATTCCACGGTGCGGATACTTATAAATAATTTGTCGGCAATCTCCTGATTAGCCATTCCCTCGGCAAAATGTTTAAGTATCTCTGTTTCACGCACACTCAATGCTTCTTTTTTGTCGGCCTGTTCATCTCCCTGTGCTTTTTTGATGTAACTTTTCAGGATAATATTCGAAATGGATTCACTAAAATATTCATCTCCATTGTAAATGGTATTTACAGCGTCGAATAATTCGCGACGGGTTGTGTTTTTTGGTAAATATCCTTTTGCTCCTGCTTTAATGGCATTAAAAATAAAATCTTCATTGGTAAACATTGACAGTATCAATACTTTAATTCCATTATAGTCAAGGTTTTCATTAATGATTTTCGTTAGTTCAATTCCCGAAATATCGGGCATGGAAATGTCTGTAACAATAATATCCGGATGCGAAGTTTCTAATTTCACAAGCAATTCGGCTACATTTGAGGCTTCACCAATTACCTGAACATTGTCCAGACTTTCGAGCAAAGCTTTAATACCATCTCTTACAATCTGATGGTCGTCAACGAGCATTATCTTAATATTTGCCATAAATTGATTTTGAATTTACTTTACAAAAATAGCTAATTATCTCATCATTTTAATAGGTAATTTTAAAGGAACTTCTAAAAAAAACTTTTTCTTGGTTGAACTTCAATTTTTAAAGTCCTCATTTACATTGGTAAGCTACGATTTTAAAAATCCTGTTTGCCTCAAAAAATCTGATTTTCAGAACAGTTTTTAATAAGCTGAATTAAAAATGCAAAAATCAATAGTCCGTTTATAAAAAAAAATTCTTTATGTTATTGTTTAGAATACAATGGAATAACAGCTTTTATAGTTGTCCCATTTTTTATGATGGAATTTATTTCAAAACTGCCATTCAAAAGATTAACCCTTTCACGCATATTGTAAATTCCGTTGGTATTAAGCGAATGAATCCGTTCTTCCAGATTAAATCCCTTGCCATTATCAGCAATAAAAAGATGAATAGTATTGTCGATCAGGCTTAATGAAATGTCAACACGGGATGCTTCGGCATGTTTTACAATATTATTCATGGCTTCCTGAATGATACGGAACAGATACGTTTTCTGTAATTTATCAAGTTTGTCCGAATCGCATTCAAATATTAAATTAGTTTTAATGCGCGAACGGGTTTCAATATCATCACAAAGGTTTCGAATGGCTTTTACCAAACCAAATTCGAACAATACGGCAGGCATCAAATCATAGGAAATTCGCTTAACTTCATCAATTGTACTGTCGAAAAGCTTTTTGATTCCTTCGATGGTATAAATTAACTTGGAGCGATCGGTAAAAATCAATCCTTCCAATCTTAATTTGATGGCGATAAGCAATTGTCCCAACCCATCATGCAGCTCACGCGAAAGTCGTTGACGTTCCATTTCCTGTCCGTCAATTACCGATTGTAATCTTAGTTTTCGTTCAAGTTGCAGCTCTTTGCTCTGTTGCTCCAGATGGCTCATCATAAAATTAAAGGATTCTGTTAATGCACCAATTTCATCATAGGAATAAACGGGTAGTTGCTCATTAAATTCACCTTTCCCTATTTTAATGGCAGCATCTTTTAATTTAATAATTGGTCTGGTAATTCTTCTTGAAATTATAAATGCAGAAATAAAAAGGATTAATGCAAGCAGTATGCTTATAAATAAAGTGTTATTTCTTAAGTTGTAAACAGGGATTGTTGCTTCCTTTAAATCAATTTCGGCAATTATACACCATTTAAGATGAGGGATATTTAAGCGGATATAGGCTGAAAGTACATCAATTTTTCTATAATCATTTATTATTTCAGTTCCTGAATTTATTCCAAAGGCATTTTTTACAGCCATTGTCTTTACGCTGGTTTTTAACAGTGCATTTTCATGAAACCGGGAGCTGCTTCTCATTAGATTGTCATTCCCAACCAGATAAGATTCACCTGTTTTCCCCAGTCCATTGTGGGGATTGTTTTCAAACATAATCGCATTAATGGCATCATAAGAAATTTCCAGAACAATGATTCCAATAAGTTGCTTGTTGTTTCCAAAAATCGGAGAGCCAACATACATGGAGGGAATATTTGTTATTTTATTTAATTTAAAATCCTGCAGATAAACTTTTTTTGTTTTGTAAATGCTATCCTTTAGCTCATTAAGTGGATAATTGGAAATGGAATCATAAGAAATTAAGCTTTTTTGATTGTTGCTGGTTTTTATCTTTAAACCCAATCCATTCTGATTGAATATAAATAAATTGTTATAATACCCACACGAGTTCAGATAAAGCCGTAAATAACGATTGTATTCTTCATTAATCTGATTTTCATCTATTTGTTTGTTCGGTAAATTATTGGATTTATAAGTCTGATTATGATTATTTAGGATAGTAAGTAATTTTTTGATGTCATCTGATCCTGAAATCAGGCGAATATCTCTGTTTCTGTCGCTGAAAAAACTTTCTATCTGATTTTTTTTTACAGTTCTTACAGAAGTTAATTGCTCAAAAGTACGATTCATCAATGCATTTTTCGATGTATAAAACGAATAGGTTGCAATAATTACAAGCATTCCCACACCAAGAAGCAGGAAATTAAGAATGATTTTTTCGGTTAAGGATATTTTTCGCATTTACTATAATTCATTTGAAAGAAACACTTCAAAACTACTCAAAATTTTTCAAAAATCATTTAAAAAGATGGTATAATTAGTACTTTTGTAAAAAGAAATTCAGATGAAGAAAATAGTTGTATTGACCGGAGCTGGTATAAGTGCCGAAAGTGGTATAAAGACCTTTAGAGATAGTGATGGATTGTGGGAAGAATATCGTATTGAAGATGTTGCAACTTTTGAAGCCTGGCAAAGAAATCAGGAACTGGTAATTGAATTTTATAATCAACGTCGCAAACAGTTGCTTGAAGTAGAACCTAATGCAGCTCATTATGCGTTGGCAAAACTCGAACAGAAATATGATGTTCAGATAATTACACAAAATGTTGATGATTTGCATGAAAGAGGAGGTTCTACCAAAATTTTGCATTTGCATGGCGAACTGAAAAAGGTAAGAAGCACATTTGACGACAGTTTAATTTATGATTTGAAAGGCTGGGAATTAAAGAAAGGTGATTTATGCGAAAAAGGTTCTCAACTACGTCCGCACATTGTCTGGTTTGGAGAAGATGTACCTTTGATAGTTCCTGCGGCTGAATTATCATCACATGCTGATATATTTATGGTTATTGGAACTTCCATGGCAGTATATCCGGCAGCGGGATTGATTGATTATGTTCCGCAACAGATTCCCAAATATCTGATAGATCCAAATGCCAGAGATACTTATTATGTGAGAAATCTGAATATAATTAAAGAAAAAGCAAGTATTGGATTAGTGAATTTAGTGGAAGAATTATTGAAATAAGAAATAATGCAACATAATCAATATCAATAGTTCGTTAAACGTTGACAAAATTTATTCCTGAAAAACATTAATTAAATGATTACTAATACATTATACTGTCTAAAATAACTTTGTCAAAGGTTACAATATCTGCGAAGTATAAAAATTTAACGAAGTATTTAATTCTTAAAACAAGAATTTAACGTAATTAGTAATTAATTACTTCTTTAAAAATATTTTTATCAAAGATTGTCAATTAAAGCAATTGATTATCAGTTAATTATATTTGTTAACTATTTCTTTTTGAAAAT
>CAIZXK010000234.1 GCA_903936865.1 uncultured Bacteroidales bacterium
AGATATTATAATTCACACCGCTTGGCAGATACGAGAGATGTATGGAAAGCGTGAGCTTGAGTGGAAGTGGAATATCGATGGTTCAGATAATGTTTTTGATTTGGCTTTTAATACTCCGTCTGTGAAAAAATTAATCCATTTTTCAACAGTGGCCTCATATGGAGCTTTTCCTGAAAATGAAATTAATCATTTGATAAAAGAAGAAGAGGGTTTTAGAGAAAGTGAATATTTATATGCAGAAGAAAAAAGAATAGCAGAATTTTTAATTAATAGAAAAAACACAATATACAATTACGAAGACATCTATCAAAGCAGATATAATTGGATTAAAGATGATATAAAAATAAAAATTGAAGAAATTTTAGAAACTTCCAAAACTGATTCTTTTGCCTTTAATATCAAGGCTGCTTATACTATTGATACATCTTTAAAAACATCCCAAAATATTAATGTTATTGGATTAGATAATAATCCAATTAAAGATGAAATATACAATATTTTAAAAGCAATCAATTTATCTCCAGCATACATGAATAATTATACTGTAAATTCAAATGCAGAATATTCGATTTACTTTTCACAAAACAAAGGGGAATTAGATATTAAAAAAAATGATGCAGGACTAATTTTAAAAAAAGGAAATAACACTCTTTTTAAAAAGAACGAATCTTTTCTATCAAATGAATTTACGACACGAAAGAATCCCAATGGCAGATACAAGTTTATACTAAAAAATTCAATTTTTAATGGTGAAAATACAACTTCAATAAAATATTTGAATTTTAAAAGTATGGGAGGAGTATCAAATTCATTTATATCTTTAATTATACCTGGCGTTGGTGATTTTTTTGTAAATGGTGGAAGTGGTAGTATGCTTGGCAAAAAAATTCATCCAATATTTACAACAATTAGTACTTATGCATTGATTGGTGCAGGTATATACTTTAAAAGTCAATCTGTATCAAACTATGATTTATATCATAAATCAACAAATCAAAGTAATATTGATAAAAATTATGATTTAGCTAATTTACAAAACAAAACGGCATTAGCATTAATTGGAATCGGAAGCATAGTTTGGATAGCTGATATCATATGGGTTGCAAAGAAAGGTGCAAATAATACAAAAATCGAAAAAGAAATGAGAAATAAATTGAATATTGCTTTATTTCCAACATTAAACAACTCATTTGCATTTGGATTAACATATAATTTTTAACATCATGAAAAAGATTTTTTACTTTTTAATTTGCTTTTTATTTATTTCTTCCTGTGAACTAGAAAGAGATAATCCATTGGATTTAAAAAATCCTAATAATAATTCTAATAATAATTCTAATGGTTCACCTTCTTTAGCATATACAAAATTTATTGTTTCAAGTGACGATAATAACAATGGTATTATTGAAAAAGGTGAGCATATTAAATTAAAAGTATTTATAAAGAATAGAGGTACAGGTATAGCAAAAACTGTAAATGCAAATTTTAGTTTTAATAGCTATACTTTTATATTTTTTGATGGTGGAACAGCTTATTATGGTGATATTTCACCTTCAACAGAAAGTTATGGTGTCTTAAATACAGTTGATGATTACTCTATGAGTTTTACAGTTAGTTATGATATACCTTCTGGAACAACTTGTAAGGTTAGTATGTTAATAACAGATACATATGGAGCTAATTGGACAGATAGTTTTACATTTATAGTACTATGATATATAAGTTCTTTTCTAATATTGAATTTCTTTTATCTTCACTGAAGAATTCTCAACTCTGGTTTAGTAAAGTTGAAGACTTTAATGACCCGTTTGAATGGGATGTGCCATATAGGATTGATACTACAAAAAACGAAGAGCAAATTATTAAATATATTAGAGACAATAGCTTTCATAAGCCTGAATCATACATAAAAATAAAAATTGATTTTTATTTAAGTAATCCATCAAAACTTGAAGAGGAATTTAATAAAACTTTAGCATATCGGGAAAAAAAAGGTGTATGTTGCTTTACTAAAGAAGAAAATTTGACAAATATTCTTATGTGGTCACATTACGCCGATAACCATAAAGGAATTGTTTTAGGTTTAGATGTAAATTTAATAGAAATTTCACACACGCTTGACTGGAATAATGGTCACCATATTACTATACCATGGATAAAGGATGTCCAATACACGAATAAATATCGTTTTATTAATCCATTCGAAAATGAACGACCCACCGTAAAAGATGTTGAATTTATAAAATCAACTATTTGGAAAAATGAAAAAGAAGTTAGACTTGTTTCACCTTTATTTGGGTTACATAATTTTAATGCTTCTAGTTGTTTAAAAGAAATAATATTTGGAGTTAAAACACCAGAAATAAATAAATCACAGATAAGCAATTTATTTAAAAACAATATTTTATACGACGTTCAAATTAGAAATTGCATTAAGGATAAGGAAAGAATAAAATTAAAAATACAATAAATATCCCGTTATGTGAAATATTTAAAAAATGTATAAAGTTTGTAATTTCATTCTTAATAAAGATTTGATTGTAAAAACAAAAAATCATATAAAGTCAAAAAAAATATGATTTACACAGATTATTAAAGTACTCGGAGCCAATTATAATTTTTTAACACCCAATATATATGGATACTACCAATCGCTGAATTTCGGAATTTCCTTCACCAATCTGCAATAATCGCTGGTCTCTGTAGTAACGTTCGATATCATAGTCTTGCATTTCGATCAAATATATCTCTCTGTTTGTCAAACTATAACTGCTTGAATACCAAATCCTGTAATCCGCTCTTTTTAAAATAAATCCATAACATTCATTACAAATATACAAAATTACTCAGCATATCGAGTAATTTTACTCATTATATTGAGTAAAATGTAAATATTTTTATAATAATTTGTATTTCTGTATTTTACAGATATATTTTATATAAAGAATGTAACAAATTATCAACACCCTATATACCTTGATATTACCAAACGCTGAATTTCCGAAGTTCCTTCGCCAATCTGTAATAATCGTTGGTCTCTATAAAAGCGTTCAATATCATAGTCCTTCATTAAACCATATCCACCGTGAACCTGAAGAGCTTCATCAGCAACTTCCCTGGCAATTTCAGAGCAATATAGTTTTGACATGGCGGCTTCTTTGGCAAAAGGCAACTCATTATCTTTCAACCAACACGCTTTATAAAGTAAGTTTCTGGCCAGTTCAATTTTCAAAGCCATATCGGTTAGTTTGAAAGCAATAGCCTGTTGTTTGCAAATTGGTTTACCAAACTGAACTCTTTCCTGAGCATATTTTAAAGCCAGTTCGTAAGCTCCCTGTGCAAGTCCCAAACCCATGGCTGCAATAGATAAGCGACCACAATCGAGCGTACTCAGCATAATTTTAGATCCTTGCCCCTGTTTACCCAGAATATTGGATTCAGGAACCGTGCAGTTGTCAAAATATAACTCAGCAGTATTAGAAGCCCGCCACATCATTTTATCATGCATGGTTTTAGCTGTAAATCCGGGAGTTCCGTTTTCAACAATTATGGTTGAAAATTCTTTTTCCCCTCCTTCCTTTTCTCTTGAAACAACCTGAACAATTGAGCCTAACGTTATTTCAGTAGAGGCATTGGTAATAAATATCTTTGAACCATTAATTATCCATTGTCCATCATCCAGATATGCATTTGTTTTTGTGTTTCTGCTATCGGAACCAGCATTGGGTTCAGTTAGTCCGAAACCCCATAGTTTTTTGCCAGTACACAAAACCGGCAGATACTTTTGCTTTTGTTCTTCCGTACCAAAATAAAACAAAGGATTTATTCCCAATGAATTACCAGCAGCAACGGTTGCAGCCTGAGAACTATCGATGCGGGCTATCTCTTCAACTGCAATAATATAAGAAAGATAATCAAGACCTTGCCCACCATATTGAGGAGAAACGAGCATACCAAACAATCCCATTTCACCCATTTTATGGGTAAGTTCAACTGAAAATTCTTGTTTATCATCTAATTCCTTTGCTTTTGGTTTAATTTCCCGTTCTGCAAAATCTCTTACCGATTTTCTGATAAGATGATGTTGTTCATTAAGATATGGACTGTTCATATATAAAATTGTTTAATTAGTTTAAAAATCATTTCTATTCTTTAAAAGTTAACAATGCGGTTGTTGTATCAACCATCTGTGCTGTTTTAACATTTACAGATTCAATTATAGCTGTTTCTTTTGAACAAACTATTTTATTTTCCATTTTCATGGCTTCTATAATTAATAAAACATCACCTCTTTTAACTTCATCTCCTTCATTTACATTGATTTTTATAACTCTTCCCGGCATAGGCGAATTAACATTATTTGTTGTTTCAATGTAATCTTCTATTCTGAATGTAGCGGTATCCTTATGCAAAATATCTTTTCGGCTTAGGCTAAAAATAAAACCGGAATAACTTAATGATGCATTGCATTTTAAATCTTCCGAAATATAAGCTGTATAGAAAATATCATTGATAAACAACTCTATTTTATTGTTTTCTATAGATTTGAAATTGACTTTATATTTTTCATCAGCTATACTGATTTGATATTCTTTATTTTTAATACTTTCAATATCCAACACATACTCTTTATCAGAAAGATATATTCTGAGTTTCATCAAATCGCGCCAGTAACCTATTGCATTCCATACATTATGTTCATCCGTAAAATGTATCCGTTCCTGTATGCTTTTATTGTTCAGACTGTATAAAGTATAAGCAATCAATGGTATAAAAGTTGGAATTTTCGTTTTTTCTGCATTCAGATTTTCAATAATCTGTGCTGTAAAGTCATCACAGAATTTGGTTGAAATCCTATTTTTAATAAACGCATCACTTTGAAGCAGCGCAATTAAATAGGTAATATTGGTATTGATTCCATGAATAACAAATTCATTTAATGCATGAAGCATTTTATTGGCAGCTTCTTCTCTTATATTGTCCCAAACTATTAATTTACAAATCATTGGATCGAAAGAACTTTTGATTTCTGTATCTTTGGTAATTCCTGTATCTATTCTGATATCAGCTATTTCCGGTTCTTTAAACAACAACATTTTACCTGGTGAAGGCTGGAAATTATTTGCAGGATCTTCTGCATAAATCCGGCATTCGATGGCATGTCCGTTCTGTTTGATGTCATGCTGCTTGAATCTTAATGGATTTCCGGCAGCAATATGTATCTGTTCTTCAACAATATCTATTCCACAAACCATTTCAGTTACCGGATGCTCCACCTGAATGCGGGTGTTCATTTCCAGAAAATAGAAATTAAGGTCTTCATCTACCAGAAATTCGAT
>CAIZXK010000235.1 GCA_903936865.1 uncultured Bacteroidales bacterium
AAATATCATAAACAATTTGATGAATATTTTTAATTATATTCAATTTTTTTAATTTATCATTTAAAAAATCTGGATTTATACTATTTGAAAGGAAAATATATAATATTTTTTCAACAGGATCAATCCATACATAAGTGCCAGTAAATCCATTATGTCCATAACTTAGTTGAGATGCACTTTTACATGCTGGTCCATTTTCTAATGGGTGTAATAATTGTCTGTCAAAACCTAAAGCTCTTCGATTATTATTTCCCGGATATTGTTGGCTTGTAAATAATTTTATAGTAGAAGGATTGAGGATTTTTATTCCACTATATTCACCATCTTGCAACAAACATTGAAAAATAACAGCTAAATCATTTGCATTTGAAAACAATCCAGAATGTCCAGCAATTCCACCCAACATTGATGCGCCAGGATCAATAGCATAGGCATGAATTAATTGTTTCCTAAAAAAATCATCATAACCAGTTGGAATTATTTCATCTAATTGATGTTTATTTAGAGGATTAAAACATAAATGTTTTAATCCGAGAGGAGAATAAAAATGATCATTTAAATATTGTTCAAATGATTGATTAGAAATTTTTTCAACTAATTCTTTTAAAAGATAAAATCCCAGATCGCTGTATACATATTCTTCTTTATCATATATATCGGAGTCTATAATAGATTTTATAATTTTTTCCTTATAATTATCAAGTATATATATACTATTTGCAACTTTAATATTATGACTATTATCTTGTTTTGCACTATATATTGTATTATTAAGATTTCCATTAATTAAAGTTTCTTTATAAAAAGGTATCCATGCTTTTAATCTTGCTTGATGACTTAATATCTGACGAATTGTAATACCATCTTTGTTTGTATTTTTTAAATATTTTAAATAAAATGATAGATTTTTATCTAAGTCAATTTTTTTATCATCATATAATTTCATAATTGCAATAGTTGTTGCAGCAACTTTTGTAATATCGCTTATATCATATAAATAAGTGTTTTTTACAAAATTATTACTCTTATATGTTGTTGTGCCAAAAGATTTATTATAAAAGATTAAACCATCTTTAGCAATTAGTATTTGGCAACTTGGATATGCAGATTCTTTTATACCAAAATTTGCAATTGAATCAATTAAATTTAACTTTTTTTCGTTAATACCTAATTGTTTAGGTGAACAATCAATCAATTTATTTTTAATAGAATCTAATTTTTCATTCACTTCTGTAGTCTTATTTTCATATATGCTAATGGTTTTGTTAATGGTTTCCAATCCGTCCTTGGTAAGTGTGAGATTGTATTCCCCAATTAATAAATCATTTATGGTATTTGGAGTAGTTCCATAGTTTTTGCCGTTTAAAGTAATTTTTGCCATGGGAGGCATAGTAATTATATCTATTTTACCATAGCGGGGCGTTGGTCTCAACTCAACTTTCAGTTTTTCGCCTGCTTTAACTTCTATATCTTTTTTATGAGTAATATGTTTGTCTTTTCGGGCTTCAATGGTATAAATACCTGCATCCAGTCGTTCCTGCCAGAGTCCTGTTCCTTTTTCATTATTATCAATCCATATTGTAGCATCATTAGGTGCGGATATTTCTACTTCTGCAAAATTGGGTTGCATAGTTAAGGTTAGCTGTGTGGTTTCATTGTCTTTTATCATAACCTTTTGCGAACTGGGTTGAAACATTTGCTTGGTAATGGTTACGGTATGTTCTCCACTGGCTAGCGTGTCTGTTTTTGTGGGAGTGGTCCAGCTTATGGTTTTGCCGTCTATCATAATGGTAGCTCCGTCTTCGGGTTGGCTGTTGATTTGTAAAAACCCAAAGGCAGGCAATAATTGTATGGTTTGGGTTACATTCTCTGTCTTTATTTCAAACTTGCCAACGGTATTTTGATAGTAAGGTGCTTCCACCCTGTATTCGTACTTCCCTGGTTTTAGTTTCTTTTGGGTAGTACCTATCCCTGCAAATACATTATCAATATATATCATTGAATTATCTGGGACAGCCGTAATAAGCAACCATTTACTTTCAATTTCTTCAACCAACGTATTTGTGATTTTTCCTGTAATCAATATCATTTCGTAATCGGTAGCTTTTTCGATAGAAATGGGATAAGTATAATCACGTAATAGTCCCAGGTTAGGATGTTTGATTGTAATTCGTTTTGCACCATAACCAACCCATATCCAATATTCTCCGGTTTTGTATTCAGAACCCAATATGCCTGCTCCATCTCCCTCAAAGCTAAATCCGGTTTGTGTTGTAACTATTTTTATTACTGCACAAATATCACCATTTTTGTCTTTCTTGGGTGCATCAATACGGGCAGTCATGCTATTATCAAGTTTTTTGAAAGATGTAACAGTGTAATTGTTGTTGTTTTGAGCTTTACT
>CAIZXK010000236.1 GCA_903936865.1 uncultured Bacteroidales bacterium
ATAAAGTGTTTATGAAATAATATTCAGATGTCTTTTACCAACAATTGGTATAAAAAAATTCCGTTTCAAAATTTATGGTTTGAAACGGAATTTTTAATTTAATAATGAATTAAGGCGTTATTACCACCACTCCATTCGTAATATTTTCATCAATGGTAACCAGATCTGACAAATCAACCACACCGTCACCGTTCAAATCAGTAACTACATAAGCAACTGTTCCGTTGGTGAGGTCGTTGTCCATATAAACCAGATCGGAGAGATCAACCACTCCATCCTGATTTATATCTCCAACCATAATGGCAAATATGCCAGTGGATACTTCCTTTTGGTTGTCGGCAAAAGCCTGAGATGCAGCTATGGTAAAATTATATGATACCGTATCATTAGCAAAGGAAACAGGATCAGCACTCCATGTTTCCAAATGGTTGCGGTGTTTGATGGCGATATAATACAATCCTTCGTTGTTGCAATTGATGTATGATTTAATTTCACTGTTTGTAAGAAGATTTGCATTAACAGATTCAATAATAGCATAAGGAGCAGAAGCATTTCTGATTTCCAGTGTAACCTTATCGGCAATATTAGTTCCCCATTGAGGTTCGCTGTTTTCATTCAACGCATTATTCATCAAATTTCCATTGGCATGCAAGCCTTCGAGCAATGCATTAACAATAAGCAGTTTGTTTTTTACAGTAACCAATACCGTATCGCTTTTTGTACAATTGAATTGGTTGGTAACCAAAACTATGTAATTTGAAGTGTTTTCGGGAATAAACGGAGTATTTTGAGTTATTCCGTTATTCCATTGATACGAAGTACCTCCGGTAGCAACTAAAGTAACTGTATTTCCACTGCAAACTACCAGGTCATTACCGGCATTTGCATTAGGAAGTGGATTAACAGTAATTGCCAATGATGAAACGCTTCCATCTCCACTGCTGTTATGTCCTTTAACGGTGATGTTACCCGAAACCGCAGTGTTTCCGTAATTTACAGTTATTGAATTGCTTGCACTTGTTCCACTAGCTCCTGTTGGCAATGTCCATACATAGGAAGTGGCATTTGATATAAGCGGAACACTGTAGATAACATTGTTTTGTCCCTGACAAACGGTAGTTGAACCCGTAATTGTTCCAGCCGGACCAGGTGTTGATACAACAAAAACAGTCATAGCATCAGATCCCGAACAGCCATTATTTCCATTGGCTGTTAAAGTATAGGTTGTTGTGGCAGCAGGTGTTGCAACTGGGTTCAGACTGCTGGCATTATTTAAACCAGTTGCAGGAGACCATGTGTAGGTAACAGGAGCAGCACCTCCGCTGACCGAAGCATTTAATAAAGTAGAACCTCCCGGTGCAATGGTAGTATCATTTCCTGCATTAACAACCAATGTACCGCTAACAACAGAAATGTTTGCATTGGTAAAGAAAGCGGGAATTGTATTTCCATCAGAATCAGTATATTCGCAGCTACCGTTTGTTTGTGTATCCCACGAAAGTGAAGTGGAAATTGCAGTATTGGCTCTGAAACGGTATTGAAACAAAGTTGCAGAACCTATATTGGCAGGAGTAGTTGAAGCCCATGTAAAGTAAACCTTGTTGCCCGAACGGTTAACAACCATAATACCGCTGTTTAGTGCCGCATTGATGGATTGATACCCTTCGAAGGATAATAATGTAGTGTCATAAGTTATTGTTAAAGAAATTCCCCCAACATTATTGCAATTAATTACATTAACAGGAATGTTTAGGTTGCCTGTACATGAATTGCTTATACCTTGTATGGTAGTCGTAATTGGGATTTGTGTAACCGTTAGCCTGGCAGTTGCAGAAGTATCGGTAGGAGTACAGCTGCCCGAAACAATACATCTGTAAAGATAATTATTCATTCCTGTTGCAGCTGGGTTTACAGTAAGTGTTGAGGTATTTGTACCGGTATAGGGTCCACTTGCATTTGCCCAGCTAATTCCATTGTTGCTGCTTACCTGCCATTGATATCCTGCACCTGTTCCGCTTGCCGAAATAGAAAAACTTGTACTTCCACTAGCATAAATCGATTTATTTTCCGGATTGCTCAGTACTAAAGGCGGAGAATTGATTGTAACACTTCCATTATTCCAGGTTGAAAAAATAAGCTGTCCTGATAAATCAACATATTCGCAATTACCATACGTTTGTGTGTCATAGGTAAGGGAGCTGCTTCCGGGTACTGCAGTAAATTTTAGTTCCAATAGCAAACCACCGCTGGCAATAGTAGCTTCAGCGGTATTAGTCCATGTAATAAAAACTTTTCCATTTGCTGCATTCGCAATAATATTGCCTGAAGAAAGAGCAGTATTCAAATTCTGAAAACCTGTATATGTAAGTACAGCCGGATTAAAATTAATTACGTGTGAAAAGGAGGCAACTCCAATAAAATCTGTTACATTTATTGGAATTATTATTTGTCCCGGACAAATTGTTGATGAACCGCATGTAGTAATGATGTTTGGCAAAACAGTAAGCAATGCCGGATTGGAATAAACAACAGGCAAACACGTACCACTTACTTTACAGCGAAACTGATAATTATTCATCGATAGTTGAGCATTTGTAATATACAAAGTTGTACCGGTAACATTCGAATAAATACTTGTATTGCCCAAATCAGTAAAACTTACTCCATTATTTGTACTAACCTGCCATATATGTGATAGCCCCGTTCCCGAAGAAGATATTGCAAAAGAAGTATTCTGTCCTTTCGCAATAATCTTATTAACAGGATGTGCTGTAACGGAAGGAATTGTATAAATATTTTCACTTCCATTTACAAAAACAGGTGTAATAATTGTACCACCTAAATTTGAATACTCACAACTGCCATCAATACTTACATCCCAGCTAAGACCTGTAGAACCGGTAGTTGCACTGAAAAGTAATTCTATCAGTGTTCCATTTCCAAAACTAACTGCAGTGGTAGATGACCATGTCATTAATATTCTGCCTCCAATAGCATTTATTATAAAGTTCCCTCCTGAAAGTGCAGGGTTTACTGTTTGAAAACCCGTATAGTTCAATACTGCCGGATTGTATGAAAAACTAAGTGAAAAGGCAGCAACTCCGTTAAAGTTTGTAACAGTTACGGGTACTGTAATATTCCCCGGACAGAAATTAGCTGTTGGCAATGTAGTTGTTATGGGATTAATCACCGTTAAAGTTGCTACATTCGAATAAACAACAGGTGTACAGGTTCCGGTAATTTTACACTTATACTTATATCCGGTAATAGCTGTTTGGGCATTTGTTATTCCAAGTGTTGCGGTTGAAACCCCCGAATAAGTGGAATTATTTGTCAGATCGGTCCAGCTGCCACCACCATTGGTGCTTAGTTGCCAGATATATGTAAGCCCATTACCAATTGCTCCAACACTAAAATTTGTGTTTTGTCCTAACAAAATGGTTTTATCAGTTGGTTGCGAATTCACGGCAGGAATCTGATTAATTGTTACAGTTCCATTAGTATAGGTTGCGGCTTTAATATTTCCATTTACATCGGTATATTCACAGTTTCCCGAAGTTTGTGTATCCCAATTCAGGTTGGTAGTACTGGTAATAGCATTGAATCTC
>CAIZXK010000237.1 GCA_903936865.1 uncultured Bacteroidales bacterium
ATTCCTGAAACCTCTAATGTATTATTAATTAGCTTAAAAGAATATTCACCTTTTTCACAAAATAATCTTCTTTTATCAATTGGTTTTATATTAATCCTTCCAGAAAATCCAAGTTTATCCCTTTTATTGGAAATATCATCTATCAAAGTCCATCTTTTTAAATCATTTTTTTCCAAAATATCATCAATTGAAATTGAAAGGTTATCCACAGAAACAAGAAATTCTGTAATATCTTCAAATAAGTATTTTTTATACCATTGATATGGTTCGATAAAAAAGTAGCAAGATTCAAAAAGAGAAAAAGTATCACTTGATAAATCAATGAAATAATCGTAAGAGTTTTTTGCAACTGACACCCAATATGGTTTGAAAAAAATTGTATCTATTGGATTATTCATTTGTGCAATTAATGATATCCATTCTAATTGAGATTCTTCTAAATCTTCAGATTTTAAAAAATGAACATCTTTTAAATTTGAACCAAGCTCAGGGTAGGATGAAATATAATTTAATATAAATTGGATTTTATTAAATTTCTCTCCCCAATCATTTAAAAAGTGATCAAATAATTTTTGTTTGTTATTGTAATCCATTGATATGTTGCTTGAAAAATCTTGAAAAAATAATAATATTACATGATTTTAACTAAAATAGACACATAGAACACATCAGCGTTTTGCAATATTAATATTAAGAGTAAGATTTTGAGATACATCCTTATGTTTATATTCAATAAAATATTAAAATCTTATAATCTTCTTTATTTGTGTTTTAATCATTATTTTAAACTTGTATTGGGGCTAATCATTTTAGCATAAGTTTGAATTTTAGACAGCGTTAATAAATTCAAATTTCATGTTCTGTAGAGATACTTTTGTATTTTTGCAACCAAGCATTTCATCCCAATAATGAACTATCCTTGTCAATATTAGACCATTTTTTAAAACAGAACCAGTATACTCGTCACCATGTGTTGAAGAATTCATGAACTTCATCTTTATTTTACCATTATCAATTAAATATTCTGCACAATCACGATCTAATATTGTATACTCAGCTATATCCTGAATTATTTCACTAATTGTAGTTTTGTCTATTTCTGGATATCCTTCCATTTCAACTTTTATTGCACGTTTTTTATAATTAAATAACAAGAGCATAGTTAACTTAAAAGGTTCTCCATATTGAGAAACACCTTCATGCCTAAAAACATATATACCATCCTTTCTAACACTATAGTCTGTATTGAAATTTAATCCTTTATTATTTTCTAAAACCCTTGCTTCATGTGGATTTCCACTTTTATATTCCTGCCAATCTCTTTCAGTATTATTAGTTAAATATGTGTCATAAATAAATTTGAAGAAAATAAATAATGCTATAATTCCTATGAATGTCAAAAATGTTGTCATAATTATATTTTTAAATGTTTATTAAATTTTATATGTACACAATAAGATTTATAATTTAATATCAGTAAAATTTAGTTAAATATCTAAAATTCATCTAAAAAATCTAAGTCTTTAATATTATTAAAATATTTTTCGTAA
>CAIZXK010000238.1 GCA_903936865.1 uncultured Bacteroidales bacterium
CTTTACTTGTACAAAATTATATACTTACATTATTTTAAAGTAAACCATTGATTTATAACTTATTTTTATAACTTTGTAAAAGTATTTGGAAATGCTGTTTTTCCCTTGTTATTTTTTTTGCTCAGGGTTATCAGCGAATAAATAACTTAAAGAAATAAAAATTACAACTATGTAAGAAAATATGAGTCAGTAAATTAAATATATTTTGAATAACAGCTAATGAAAAACACACTTATAATCTTATTATTCTTTTTATCGCTATCTTCTTATGCAGGAAACAACAAAGCCGATAAAACCAAAGAAGCTAAAGCTCTGGAATGGATAAAAAATCAGCCTTTGGAGTTTGTTGAAAATAAGGGTCAGTTTATGCGTACCGATGGCAAAGCTGCTGATGAGGTATTTTTTAAGACTTCATTTGGTGGTTGTGATATTTATATAACTGACAAGGGTTTAAGCTATGTTTTTGTTAAGTTTGAAGAAGCTGGAAGTCCGAAGTCCGAAGACGGAAGAGAGGAGAGAGAAGACCCTAAATTAAAGTTTAGAGAAAGGAAGGAAGGAGAAAATAAGAAAGTATCCTATTACCGTCTGGATATGAATCTGGAAGGTGCCAGTATCAGCAAGAACAATATTATTAAAGAAAACGAAAGCAAACAGGGTCATTCCAATTATTTCTATGCCCATTGTCCCGAAGGAATTTACGATGTAAAAGCTTATGGCAAAATTACTATTAAAAACATTTACAAAGGTATCGATTGGGTAATTTACACCAATTCAGATTCAAAGGAACATCCTTTGAAATATGATTTTGTAGTACATCCAGAGGCTGATTATAAAAATATTAAGATAAAATTCCTGAATGCACAAAGTACAAGTCTTTCAGACAACGACACCAAACTTAAAATTGAAACCATAGCTGGGAATATAGAAGAAGGGAATCTGTTTTCTTATATAAAGAATGAAAAGTTAAAAATGAATAATGAAAAATTGGAAGTTAGAAGTAAATATGTAATTGACAAAGATTCCATCATCTGCTTTGAAATTGCAGAATACGATACTACAAAAACTTTGGTGATAGATCCACTGGTTTGGGCAACTTATTATGGGGGAAGTATTGCTGATTATGCTCAGTCGATTTGTATTGATAGTCAAGATAATGTTTATATATCAGGACATACTAGTTCTAATGATTTTCCAATTCAACAATTAATAGGTGCTTATTATCAGGCATCATATTTTACTTCTTTTAACCATATTTTTATACTAAAATTTAATATTCAGGGAGTAAGGCAATGGGCTACTTATTATGGAGGAGACAAAGCTGATGAAGTAAATTCTCTTTGTTGCAATAGCCAGGATGAGATTTATATAACAGGACATACTAATTCTAATAATTTTCCAACACAACAATTGATAGGGGCTTTCTGGCAATCAAATAACTATGGATTATATGGAAATGCTTTTATTATAATGTTCAATAATCAAGGGGTTAGAAAATGGGCTACTTTTTTTGGTGGAAATTCTGAAGATTCTGGTACTTCAATTTGTATTGATAGTCAGGATAATGTTTTTATTACAGGATATACCAGTTCTTCAAATTTACAAATAGTCCAACTAAACGGTGCATATTGGCAATCAACTTTATGTGGAGGAATTTCAGATTTATTTATACTGAAGTTTAATATTCAGGGAATAATGCAATGGGGTACATATTATGGAGGGAACAGTAATGAACTTGTAAGATCAATGACTATAGATACACAAGACAATATCATATTAATCGGTGAAACAAATTCTTTTGACTTACCAATTCAACAATTAACTGGAGCATATTGGCAAGCTAATTGTTCAAATGGTGGTGATGGTTTTATTTTGAAATTTAATAATCTGGGAATTAGAAATTGGGCTACATATTATGGAGGTAATGGTAGTGAACAATTTGTTTCTATTTGCACAGATAATCAAGACAATATATTCGTCTTTGGTTATACAGGCTCTACTGATTTTCCAATACAACAATTGACAGGAGCTTTTTGGCAAGCTTCAAATGCAGGTAATCTGGATGCATTTATTATCATGTTTAACAATCAGGGAGTTCGAAAATGGGCTACTTATTATGGAGGAAGTGGTATGGAACATTTATTTGGTGCAATACGTTCTGATAAATATGATAATATTTATATAACGGGTTGTACTGATTCGCAAGATTTTCCTATTCAACAATTATCAGGTGAATATTGGCAAACAACATTTGCTGGTGGTGTAACTGATGCTTTTTTGCTAAAATTCAATAAATATGCTGTTAGGAAATGGGCTACTTATTTTGGTAATAATGGTATTTTTGATTTTGGTAAAAGAATTGCTTTTGATAGTCAAAATTCTGTTTATTTTATTGGAGAATCATTGGGAAATAATCTTTTTACTATTGATTATGGTAATGGAGCTTTTTATGACGATAGCTGGAATGGTAGTAGTGATTGCTACTTCTTAAAGTCAACATTTCCTTGTAATAACCAAAGAACAACATTTTTAGAAAGTGATAGAAGTAATATATGCTATAACGATAAAGGCAATATAACGTTAACTGCTATTGGTGGTGAAGGTGATACTTTGAAATGGTACTTAAATAGCTGTGGGCAAAACTATATTGGAATAAATACACCTTTTAATATTCCATCACCTACACAAACAACAACTTATTATGCACGTTGGGAAAGTGATTGCGATACTTCTGAATGCGATAGTATAACTATATTAGTAGAAGTTTGTGAAATAAAACTTGAACTTCCTAACATTATCACTCCCAACAACGATGGTAGTAATGATTTATTTATACCTTTACAATCGAAAAATATCGAAAAAATGAACACTCAGATATTCAACCGTTGGGGTAATCTGGTTTTTGAAACTGATAATTTACAAATTGAATGGGATGGAAAATCAAAAGGTCAACTTGTTGCTGATGGAGTCTATTTCTGGATTGTTAACTATATTGATACTAATGGAAAAGAGGGAATTATGAAGGGTTCGGTTACGGTAATGAAATAAATCGCTATCAATGCAACTTTTGCTGATATAAGAAAGTTCTGGTAAAAATCACAATATAATGTGGATTGTTTGTTTTTTATATTAAATTTCAAAATAAATAAGCTAAAATCACATTATATTACTATTTCTCTTGTGTAAATATAAAATATAATGTACTTTTGTAGCAAAAATCACATTATAATGTTAATAAAGAATCTTGGTGAAACTCTCAGAAAAAGAAGAAAAGAGCTTAACATCACTCAACCACATTTGGCTGAATTAGCAAATGTGAGTATCAATACATTGTACAAACTGGAACGTGGGCAGGGGAATCCCTCAATCGAAGTAATAAATAAATTAGCAGATGTACTGGGAATGGAATTAAAACTTGAAATTAAAAAAACCATGATTAAATGAGAAATGCAGAAGTATATTGCAATGGCATACAGGCAGGAATTCTAACTGAAGAAGACCGCCATCATTATAAATTCCGTTATAATGATGCTTATTTCTTTGATAGCAACAAACCTGCCATCAGTTTAACACTTCCAAAAACAAAGCAGGAGTATAGCAGTGAATTTTTATTCCCATTCTTTGCCAACTTAATTGCAGAAGGATATAATCTGAAAATTCAATGCCAATATCTGAAAATTGATGAAAGGGATATTATGAGTTTGTTGGGTGCTACAGCACACAAAGATACAATAGGAGCAATAACAATTAAAATGATTGAAAAGAAATGAATCCGGATGAAATAAAATATTGCCCGTCAACACTTGCCGAAGGTTTTTCGGGATACAGTCCTACAGCCTTACGAAACTTATTTGGAGGCAAAAAAGTCAGCCATATACTTGATTTTGATTCGCCTAAAACAGATAAAGTTGTTGCTGAAAAATTAAGACAAAACAGTAAAACCATTTCAATTAGCGGAGCTCAGTTTAAACAATCCTTAATTCTTGAGAAGAATAAGTTGAGATTGACTGAACCTGAAGAAAATGGTCATTTTATTTTAAAACCGATTCCTCCTGGGCCTCCTTTTGGAATGGAGGAAGAATTACCTGCAAACGAGCACCTTACCATGCAAATAGCCAAACAGGCTTATGGGATAAAAATTGCAGAATGTGGGTTGATTTTTTTTAAAAACGGTGAACCGGCTTATATTACAAGGCGTTTTGATTATAAAGCCAATGATGAAAAAATTGCGCAGGAAGATTTTGCCTCTATTACAGAAACATCGCGGGAAAAAGATGGAGAAAATTATCGCAATAGTGGAAGTTATGAAGATATTGCCAGAAGTATGAAAAAATATATTGCAGCTTATGCAGTAGAAATTGAAAAATTTTATGAAAGAATTATATTTAACTATCTTTTCAGCAATGGTGATGCCCATCTGAAGAATTTTTCACTACAGCAATCAATAAGTGGCGACTATTTGTTAAGTCCTGCTTATGATTTGATTAACACAAAAATCCATATACCAACCGATTCATTTTTTGCATTGGAAGCTGGTTTATTTTCTGATGATTTTGAAACCGAAAGTTTTAATGTATTGGGCTTTTATGCGTATGATGATTTTTATGAGTTTGGATTAAAAATTGGAGTAATGGAAAGCAGGGTAAAGAAAATAATGGACAAATACAGAACAGAAAACATGATTGTTAGGAAATTAATAAACAATTCCTATCTTAAATCTGAAGTAAAAGACTTATTCAAAACCGATTATAATGATAGATTAAAAATGTTGAATAACTCAATTGCAAAAAGGATTTGATCTCATAATTCAATAGTTCGTTAAACTTTGACAAAGTTTATCTCCTCAAAACGTTAATTGATTGCTTGTTAATGCATTGTGCAAACAAAAACAATTTTGTCAAAGTTCTTAATATCTGCGAATTATAAAAATATAACGAAGTATTGTTGATTAAAAACAATTAAAGTGTCAGAATATCATACTAATCCTCTTCAAACCTGAATATGCCAGATAAGCCAATGCGGATAGCAAAACCCTGATACTTGCCGTTTTCGAAACTGGTGATGGCTTGTATTTTCATAAACTTAAAGATATTATCTAAGCCATATCCCAGCTCTACGTAATGGGCTGAGGTTTCAGTTTTCAGGTAGTTGAAGATGATGTTTTCCCTCACTCCCAATAGGTTGAGCCACATATTCTGCGTAAGCAAAAACTTACGGAAACTAAGCTGGGTTTGTGCTCCCCAATAGTTTTTGGCTGTGCTGTAGCGATAGTAATCGAGCATATAATAGGCTGTGGCTGGCTCTGATATTTGTATAAATGTCTGGTTTCCGCCAAAATGCTTGTAGTCGATTATGCTTGATGCCTTATTGTTGAATGTGCTTCCGGCAAAAAGGTTAAATTCAAAATCGCGTCTTACACCGTTGAAGTGATGGATTAGTGAGGCTTCGAGGCGTTGGTAATCGGCCTGACTTTCCAGAAAATCTTTTATCCCTGTAGTGTAGTTTAGTTTTATTTTGGGTGATTGATTGTCGTTAACTCTTATCTGTCCGTTATTCTTATAATATTTTACAAAAGGTTTGTAGGTAAGTTGCAGATTAAAGGTAGATGCTTTGCGGATGGCAATGGAGTTGTTTTGCGATTCATTGTTTGCCGGTGCATTGGACGTGTAGTTCTTTGTTTTGTTATTTATCCATATTTCGGAAGTGCTGTTGGTAAGTTCTTTGCGGTTTGCCCATTCGAAGCCGGCTTTCAGGTGTATATTCGATTGCAAAGGGTAACTTATTTGTATGGAAGCATAGTCTTTTTGGTAAATTTTCATAAAATTATTGTTCCAGAGCAGGGTTGCAAATGTATTGATAATCGGGAAAATGGGTTCGTCGGCATTATATTGGCTGATGTAATGCCCGCCTTCGGCCTGTATATTGGCTCGTTGGCCGTACTTATTGGTTTTTAGCCTGTAGCGGATGTGGGTATTGTAATATAAATCTTTGCTACTAAAACCATATCTTACCGTTTGCGTAATAGTTATCAGCTCTTTTCCTTTCTTTTTGAAAATAAACTCAAGTGGCAGATTGAGATTATAACCTTCAACCGTATTAAAATTGGCATGAGCCAGGGGAGAAGGATAGTGAATATCGAAACCTTTGCTTATTCTGATGGTTTTGCCAAAAATCAAACCACCAAATGTATTTCCCAGAAAAGCAAACCTACTGGCTGTGTCAGCTTTACGGGCTTCGCGTATGCTGTCATTTTTCTTGCCAAAGCCGGGTTTCTTTTCTAAATCAGTAAGCGGAACCGGACGTATGGAATCCCAGTAGGATGTTTTTTGCTTGTATGCAAGTGAATCAAAACTAATGCTGTAATCGGACATTACTTCGGGTTCGTCCTTTTTTTTCCTTGATTCTTTTTCCCGCTTCTCCATTTCTTTCATTGCCTTTTTAAGGTCTTTAAGCGAAAACCTTACAGCTGTATCTTCTGTTTTTGAGGTATCAGCCATAAGAGGCAAACCCCTGCGTTGCTTTTCATCTTTTAATGCAGCAGCATATTCAAGTTCTGTTTTTTCATCTATAACTATTAATTTTTTCTTATCGAGTTTCTCATTGATTTCCACCTTGTAATCGCTAACAGTTGCAAAATATTTGTAGTTAATCTTAACACCAAGCATCCTTCCATTTATATCAAAAGTATGGCTGATGGGCAGCCAGGCATTTTCCTTAACGGGTGCATATATCTGCGACACTAAGGTTTTGAACCCCATATTGTAAGCTTCGAGATTAAGGCTGTGAATTGCCCATAAATCCTTGATAATATATAGATAACCTGTAAATAAATCGGGTCCTTTGGAACGGGGAAATACCTTGATTTTATAGATTTCATAACCCTGATCATTGAAACTGCCTTCTAATTTAAACCTGTACAAACCAAATGCTGAGGATGATAAAAGGGGAGAAGCATAAAAACTGCTGTTGATATAATTATTTACTCCCATTCTGGATGAATCCTCTTCGTTGGAACGGGCTGATAAAACTTTCTGACGATAGGTGTTGGGATATTCGTATTCAAGTTCATTTAAGGATTCGGAAGTGTTTACCTCAACAGAATCGATACCTTCTGATTTAGCCATTTTATAAACAATTTTAGGAACATCCAACTTAAAAAACCCTTTGATATAAACCAATGCTTTGTACGACTTTACCTGCATCAGATGGTATTTGCTCTTTGCCACTGTCTTTCTCATAATGGAATAAGCCGGATCCTCGGCAGAAGCTACAATATTAACTTCTTTCAGATTTATGGATTGATTGGCCAGTTTTACATTCAATGTGAGCATTTCGTTGGTAATGCTAGCCGTTTTTATTTCCGATTTATAACCCAGATACTGATAATTAATATGATAACTGCCCTTTGGAAGTTTGTATTGGTAAAATCCATCTTCGTTGGTGACTGTTCCGGTATGAAGTTCCTGAATATAAATGGTAGCATAGGGCAGGGGTTTGTTTTCATGATCTTTGATTGTTCCTTTTATTCCGCTTTGAGCGAAAATAAAAAAAGGGAATAGTATAAATAATATAAAGGTCGTAACTTTAGTCATAGCAAAGCAAATATAAATGAAATAAACGGATGAGAAGGGCAAATTGTTACAAATTATGAATGATTTAATAATAATTCATATTGTTGAAAAAGTGTTATGATGTTTATAATGTGTAAGATAAATTATGTTTTTCCTAAATCGGATAATCGAGGCAAGGCAAAACAACTTTTTTTTGTGTTTACACAAAATAATTTACACTCTCAATTTTATCGCAAAATTGTTATAATTCCTGTTTCATCTATTTTTTTATTCCGACAAACCGAATAGTATTTTGCAAGATAAAAATAAGTTCCTGCCGATAAACTTCCTGAATTAAAACTTGCATCCCAGCTAAAGAATTTGTCGTCGGTATTAAATACCTTTTGACCCCAACGGTTAAATATTTCAAGAGAAAAATCATTGATAATCATATTTTTAAGCATTAGTTTGTCGTTAAATCCATCACCATTGGGAGTGATAACATTAGGAATTACAGTTGAATCTTCAGCCGGATGAACTATTATGTTAATCATATCTTCCTGATAGCAAGCATTCAGTGAAACTGTTAGTTTACAATCAGTCGTTTTTGATATAAACCTTATCGTATCATCTGAGCCATCATCCCATAAGTAGGTAACATAAGGTATTTTAGGATATAATACAATGGAATCGCCATAACATATTGAAGTATCATTTCCCAGATTAAAAGGAGGTATATTTATAACATTTACCTGAATTGAATCAGAAAAATTACAATTTCCTTTTACAATAGTCAGGTAATATTTTGTTGTATCACCTGGGGTATCCGTTACAATATAATTGCCCGAAATTATACCGGAAGGAATTGCGTACCACTGATAAGTAAAGCCCGTATCATTAGTAGCCTGCAATGTTATGGATGTCCCAATACATATAATTGTATCAGAAATAGTCAGTCCTGTTGTAATTTCATCCATTCGTTTTAAATTCATAATAATGGTATCATAACAAGTGGAAATTGGATTTTTGCCAAGAATTACAAAAGTAGTATCTAACGGTGGATTTAGCAAAGTGATGGTTTGTGTGGTATCTCCTCCTGATAACCAGTGATAACCAATATATCCGTTAGGTGCTGTAATACTTACTATGGAATCGTAAGGGCAATATAATTTATTAATCGTTTGACCTGCTACATTTCCCTCTTTTACAATTACGGTTATATCATCAATAGAACTACAAATAGAATCAATTACAGAAAGGAAATAGGTTGTTGTAGAATCCGGACTTATGAAAATTATTGTATCAGTACTATGAAATCCAACAGGATCTGAACTCCAATAATTAAATGTTCCCGGTGTATAATGATACAATGAGATGGTGTCACCTTTACAGATATTTATATCGGATCCCAGATTAAAAGCCGGAGTTGTAAAAACACTTACAAAAACCGTATCGTAAGAAACCGGTGAAGGGCAGTTAACACCATTAGAAACAGCTACTACATAATAAGTATCCGATTGAGGGAAAACGGTAATATTGCTCAGATTTGCTGTAAATCCGGAGGGTATGGAAGTCCATTGATAGGTTGCTTGCAGGGAAGACGACCCGGTGGCTGTTAATC
>CAIZXK010000239.1 GCA_903936865.1 uncultured Bacteroidales bacterium
AGGGAAAAAAACTTAGAAAACATTGAAGCATATTCAGAAGCTATTCAAAATTCATCGCAACGTACTATGGATCTCTTGAAAAACCTGCTGGAATGGGCTCGTTTACAGACGGGAGGAATGGGATTTAATGCTGAATTTGTAGAAATTGTGGGAGTAATAAATAATGCAGCTGAATTATTAGCGGATGTTGCCAACCAAAAGTCCATATCCATTTTAAAGGAATTACCGGCAAACGCACCGCTAATAGCAGATAAGGAAATGATTAGCATGATAGTAAGAAATCTGATTTCAAATGCAATTAAATTTACAAATCAAGGTGGAAAAATCATTTTATCTGTTGAGAAAAAACAAAACGAAATAATAATAGCTGTAAAGGATAATGGTATTGGCATAGCTAAATCCGACATTGAAAAATTGTTTAAAATTGAAGAAAGCTATTCAACTAAAGGCACTCAAAATGAACAGGGAACCGGATTGGGTTTAATCCTTTGCAAAGAATTTGTTGAAAAACATGGTGGTAAAATTTGGGTTGAAAGTGAGGTTGGAATTGGATCAGTTTTTAATTTTTCTATCCCATCAATAGGATCTAATAACAAATATTAATAAATAACATGAAATTTTGGAAATATTAAATAGTATTCCAAAAATCAGACTTTTTGAGGCAAATAAAGTAAAAACTATTAATTACGAATGTAGCGAATTTTAAACTGGCATCAGGTTGCAAAAAACAATCTGGTTGTCAATACAATAGAATGCATTTAAATTAACAAACAAATAATTAATACAATGAGCAATCAGGACAAAACCAAAGATGAACTCATTTATGAGTTACAGCAATTGCAAATTGAAAATGAGTTGTTAAAAGCATCATTTAATGAATGTATTGTTGGACAAAATCTTGCTAATGAAAAATTGCTTTTATTCAACTATGCAATTGAATCTGCTCATAATGCGATTGGGATTTCAAATGCTAATGGACTTCATTATTATCAGAATAAGGCCTTTTCTGATTTATTTGGATATGCAACAGCGGATGAACTTCAGGCTAATGGTGGAGTTGTTATGCTTTTTAACAATCCTGAAATTGGAAATGAAATATATAGTAATATGCTAGTTGGCAAGGCATGGGATGGTGAACTGGAAATGAAGAAAAAAAATGGAATTATTTTTTCAGCATTTTTCAACTTAGATATTATAAAGGATAAAGCCAATAATACCATAGGTTTTGTTAGTATAATCAATGATATCACTAACTATAAAAAGGTATTGGAAAAAATAAATGAAACCGAAGAAAAATTTAAAAATGTATTTGAAGCTGCCAATGTTGGAAAATCTATAACTCTTCCAACAGGCGAAATTAATGTTAATCAGGCATTCTGTGACATGCTTGGTTATAATCCGGAGGAATTAAAACAAAAGAAATGGCAGGAAATTACGCCCGCAGATGAAATTGATTTTACCCAAATGAAGCTTGAACCGCTGTTAAAGGGTGAAAAAAAATCTACCCGTTTCAACAAACGCTATATTCATAAAAACGGCAAACAGGTTTGGGCTGATGTTAATGTGGCTTTACAACTAGATGCGAAAAAAAAGCCATTATATTTTATAACAACAGTAATGGATATAACTGAGCGGAAACAAATGGAAGATTCATTAAAATATTCAAAAGATTATGCCGAAAACCTGATTCAAACTGCTAATGCAATCGTTATCGGAATGGATACTACAGGAAAAATCAAAACATTTAATAAAGCAGCAGAATTAATTACAGGTTATAAAGTTGACGAACTAAAAGATAAAAACTGGTTTGAAACAGTTGTCCCAAGAGAAAGATATCCAGAGGTTTGGGAGATTTTTGAAAAACTTAAAGCAGGTGAATTACCAAAATATTTCGAAAATCCAATATTGACCAAATCGGGTGAGGAGAGATATATTATCTGGCATAATAATGAAATAATTGAACATGGAAAAATCACAGGAAGCATTTCTTTTGGCATAGACATTACCGATCGCATGAAAACCGAGAAAGCTTTGCAAATTTCCGAATTAAAATACCGAAGGTTACACGAAAGTATGATGGATGGTTTTATTCATACAACTATGCAAGGCAACATAATTGATTGTAATGGTGCATTATTGCAAATGATTGGATATACGATGGATGAAATTTCAAAACTAACATATAAAGACATTACTCCAGAAAAATGGCATCAATATGAAAACAATATTGTTGAAAATGAAATTTTACAAAATGGTTATTCTCAAATATATTTAAAAGAATATATCAGAAAAGACGGGACTGTTTTCCCAATTGAAATCAGATCGTTTCTAATAAAAAACGATAAAGATGAAAATGAAGGAATATGGGCAATTATCCGTGATATTTCTCAACGAA